>DATIXS010000146.1:0-7097 GCA_035518335.1 Candidatus Acidiferrum sp. | reverse complement strand
TCCAGATAAAAAAGCCCGCGAGTTAGATGCGGGCTTGAAGTGATTATTGTTGTCTCTCTAGCGGAAATCTAAATTAGGTTTAGATTAACACCATCCAAGGAACCCAGTTTATTTTGTCGAAATTGAAAAATCCATCAGTTTGCGGTTCGACGCAATACACTTTTTTGGCATATGCATCGTAGAATATGTTCACAGCGTGTCCCCAAGAGAATGGTGGGTTTCGTGGTCCGAACCATAATATTCCAAAAGGTATTCCTTTGTAGAATCCCTGAACTGATCCATTTAGCACACAGGCAAAGTTGTCACAATCAAATGTCTCTGCAATCCAAACATCCAGATTAGTGGAGTCGAAATTTCCTATATATTCTTGCAGTTCAAAAGCCGAGTATGCTGTATAGCTTCCGTCTGACACGTGAAAATCCCAATTCCCTCCTCCAAGAAATGCTAAGATTGCATTTATTACTTCGGTTCCAGATACGTTTGGATGGGTCCCATAAGCATTCTGTACGTCTTGGGGGGTTTGCACAATTTTGTCGTATACTTTTACTCCAGGTTGAAGTGTTGGGGCGGTTGGAGCTTTTGGAAATGACCGCATTATGATGGTTGGTTGATCTTTTGGCATGGCATTAAGATGGTCTGTAAGAGTCATTGCGTTGAGAGAAATTTTTTTCAACTCAGCTATTTGTATTGGTGGCAAAAAAATCGCCAGAATTATGTAATAAGAATTAAGAATTTACGCATTGTTGATCAAAAATCTGGCACGCTTACATTGTGATTCTTATATCCAAACATAGAAATGAATCTTTTTATGTTAAAACAGATTTGTGAATAATCATTATTTCATTCTTGATGCATTTGACTAAAAAAAACGTGTACAAAATTTATAAAATAATCAGCAAGATTTGCAAAAAATTGCATAACAAAACCTGTAGCCACATAGCCAATAAGTTGAGAATTACGTCATTTTGGAGGGGATATTTCCATCTAATGTCTCGTTGGACGTTAAAAATTGCTGGCAACGTACAACTGTTAGTTTCTACGTAACCTTCGGAAATAATGAATAAAACATGACATAACTGACCAACTAGCAGTTCAGAAGAAAAACCAAAATGGTTATAACTAGACCTCAACAATAATGACCTAAGGGATTAAAATGAGTAAACAAACAGCAAAGAAGGGTAAGAAATTACTAAGCCATGAGGCTGGTGCTCTATTTTGTTTCATTATTTTTATTCTTGAAGCAAGGGTCGGCTAATATTATGTCAATATTGCTTGCTAGCAGGATTTCTTTAACAAAATTATAATGCACTTTTGAGATTTACAATCACTAAGGCGATATCTATGAAACAATTTATAATTACTCGAGCAGCATGAAAATAAGTAATAGCCAAAAATACTTAAGAATAATCAAAAGCGGAAAACTTGTGCTTGTTGCTGGAACAATCAACGGGTATGTGGCTGAAGAAATTTTCAGAATCAGCAATATTTTAAAAGGATTTCTATAGGGAGGGTGTTTTGGGTTGTAACTATCCCTTCAACTCAGTTAATACCTTGTGGAGGGCGGCTTGTTTACGAAAGCGAGTTTTCTGGAGACGTAATAATAACTTCGGACGTTTTGTTAAAAGAGAATTTATTGGCTATAGTAAATAACGCTTTTCAAAGGGATAAGAACTGGAAGAAAAGAAAGGTTAGCTTTCTTCTTGGGGTAGTCCGATTTTTCGCATGTAATCTTTTGCATATTTGGGGTTGTATGCTAAGAGTTCTTTGCTTCTGAGTAGTCTGCGTTCTAACCTATCAATTGCGACTCTAAAGGTTGGTTCGACACCCCAGCCTTCGCTTGCGGCAAAAAACGTACCTTTAGCCGTTCGAAACTGCAAGCGGCAGTGAACAAGTGGTGTGCCCCTTAAACTTGTATTTCCTTGGCTTTTCATATACACAAAGAGCGTACCCAACTGGAAAGCATCTTGATATTTGTGCGCAAAAGAATCGAATTCGTCCATCATGAACCCTTGCTGCTCAGGAGTAATTTCCAAGTCTTTAACTCCGAACTGCACAGACAACTTCTTTTCTGCAACTTCTAACTGCGAAAGCGGCTCAAGAAAATCAAGCTTAGTAACAACGCCAACTAAACGGTCGTTCGTAACCACGGCAAGAGAAGAAACATCGCGATCATGCATAAGTTTCTCAGCAATTCTTAAGCTCGTTGTCGCTTCAGCCGTGATTGCAGGTCTTGCCATGATGCCTTTGGCTGGAATGCTTAATGTCTCAATTTTCTCTCCAACTATGTCTCCAGTTGTCTGGCGCCTTTGAGGCCAATAAATATTCTCCAAAATATCTTGAATGGTAATTATTCCAACAAGTTTGCCCTCATCCATTATTGGAACATGAGAGATTCCACGTTCTCTCATTAAGCTAAGAACAGCTCCAACTGACCGATTTGATTCAAGCGTATATGGCGCTTTGGTCATGATTTTCTCAATTGGAGTTTTTCCCCATTCATCAAGCACAGCCGCATGAATTATGTCGTCATCAGTGACAAACCCAACTATCTTGTTCTTTTCAAAAACTGGAAGCTGCCTTATCTCACTTTCAATCATCAACTTTGCCATTTTACCTACGGAACAATCAAAGGTAACCGGAGGCGCAGTCTTCATCAAAGTTTTGACTTTAGTCGTGGTTGGGTCAAGTCGTGACCTTAGAATGGTGCGTCTTGATATCATGCCTAAGTATTTGCCTTTTTCGTCTAAAACAGCTAATACTGGAGGCTTTCCTTTTTCGAATGAATCTAAACATCGAGACAGAAAATCGTTTTCTTCAACAGCGTTATAGCCTTCTGAATAAACATCCTTTGCAGAAATTTGGGTTGACATAATAATTCCCTTCACAACTTTATGCTAACGTAGAATTTAAATGTTGCAAAACCAAGCTGTTTTACTCAGTGTTGATGATTTGTTCTTTTTTCATATCAATTGCGAATTTATTCAAGCAATATTTATATCAAAAGCAATGCATTCAAATCTGCTAACCTTCAGGCGTTGGAATAGTTTGTATCACATACATAATGACCGCTTGGTGATAAAATAGTGCCGTTACAAACCCTAAAGAAGGATACGGCGAATTGTCTAACTTTAGAGTGGGCTTTACAGGTTAAAGATTACAAATTAACTATTGATAAGAATCGTTGTGTCGGTTGCCAAATATGCAGTTTAGCCTGCCCAAAAGAAGCCATAACAACCCAAAAGCAACCTAAAATTGAAGGGCAAAAAACAAAAAAAGCCAAAGTAGATGTAGATCTAGCTAAATGCAATTTCTGTGGAATCTGCGATGTTACCTGTCCTTATGGAGCAATAGAAGTCACGCTGAATAATTTACATAACCTGCCTATTTTGGAGAAAGAAAGTTATCCGCAACTGGTCCGCGACATAAAAATAAATACTCATCTGTGCGGGAAAGAATGCGTAGAATGCGAAACTGCATGTCCATTATCTCTCATCAAAATTTCAAAAGTTGGTTTTGACGGCACACCGATAGAAGACATGTCACCTTTATCTCCAAGTGCCAAACAACGCGTCCAAGTTAACTTAGATATCAAAAAAGATTATTGCCCAACCTGCAGAGTATGTGAATTCAAATGCAGTCCAGGCGCTATACAAGTTACAAAGACATTTGAAGGAAAGATCAACATTAATCAGGAAAAGTGCCCCGAAGGCTGCAAAGACTGCCTTGATGTGTGCCCCATTCCAGGCGCATTAGTGCTCGGTGAAGACAAAAAAGTTCACGTTAACGAATTATTCTGCACCTATTGTGGAGCATGCAAAAACGTTTGCCCCGCAGATGAAGCCTTAGCGCTTAAACGCACAACAATTCACCATACACCCATTCATTCAGGAACTTGGAACAAAGCCCTTGAAAGGCTAACTTCGCCAATCGATGCCGCTAAAGAATTTAGAGCTGCCGCTGGCGAGAATAGGCATAATGCCATTTTGAAAAGATTCAAATCAGAGGAGATTGTGAAATGAGCAACCTAGAAGCCCCAAAACAACCCGAAACCCAAAAACCAGAAGAACTACGGATCGGCGTTTTCGTCTGCCACTGCGGTTTAAACATCGCAGGAACCGTGGACGTACCTTCAGTCGCCGAGTATGCAAGAACCATACCTGACGTAGTCTACGTTAAAGAAAATCGCTACACCTGCGCTGACCCAGGACAAGAGGAAATCAGAAAAGCAATAAAAGAACACAAATTGAACCGTGTTGTCGTAGCCGCTTGCAGCCCAAGGATGCATGAACCAACTTTTCGGAAAACAGTAAGTGAAGCAGGGCTAAATCCCTATGTGTTCGAAATGGCGAACATACGTGAATTCTCTTCATGGTGCCACCCCAGTAACCCAAAAGAAGCCACATCAAAAGCAAAAGATATTGTAAGGATGGCTGTGGCCAAAGCGCGATTACTTAAACCTCTTGAAACCATGGAGGTCCCCGTAACCAAAAACGCCCTAGTTATCGGCGGCGGCATTGCCGGCATCAACTCTGCTTTGGATTTAGCGAACATGGGCTTCCAAGTATACCTTGTCGAGAAAAGCTCAAGCATAGGCGGACACATGGCGCAGCTCGACAAGACTTTTCCAACTTTGGATTGCAGCATATGAATTGAAGGACCTAGGATGGTGGAAGTAATGCGCCATCCTAAGGTCCAAGTAATATCCAATGCGGACATCCTTAAAGTAGATGGGTTTGTAGGCAATTTCACAGTTACAGTTCGCAAGAACCCAAGATATGTTTCAGCTGAAAAATGCACTGGTTGCGGAGAATGCAAAGATGTCTGCCCAATAGAATATCCTAATGAGTTTGATATGAACTTGGGCGTAAGAAAAGCCATCTCCATCCCGTTTGACCAAGCTGTGCCTCTAATCTACTCGATAAACAGAGATTACTGCATAGAGTGCTTCAAATGTGTGGACGCATGTGGCGCACGCGAAGCCATCAACTTTAACCAAAAGCCAGAAGAAGTTCAATTGCAAGTTGGAGCAATTATTGTAACAACAGGTTGTGACACTTATCTACCATACGAGGATGCCAGGTACGGCTATGGAAAATACGATAATGTAATTACAGCTTTGGAGTTTGAGAGACTCATCACAGCAGGCGGCCCAACAACTGGGCATGTAGTCCGCAAATCTGATGGAAAGACACCGAAAAGCGTCGCCATAATTCAATGCATTGGTTCAAGGGACGTAAACAAATACGAGTACTGTTCAGGTTTCTGCTGCATGTATGGCTTAAAAGAAGCAATCCTCCTGAAAGAACACTACCATGATAAAGTGGAAGTTTATATCTTCTACATAGACATACGCACTCCCGGTAAAGGCTATGAGGAATTCTATCGAAGAGCCCGTGAAATGGGAATCAACTTCATCAGGGGAAAACCATCTCAAATTTTGGAAGATCCAACGACTAAAAACTTGATTGTCCGAGCAGAGGACTCCACATTAGGGGTGCCCATCGAAGTTGAAGCAGAACTTGTAGTGCTAAGCACAGCCACCATACCCAGCAAAGGAGCCGAAGAATTAGCCTCCATCCTGCACATAACAAGAGGATCAGACGGGTTCTTCATGGAAAGTCATCCCAAGCTCAAACCAATGGACACACCCATGGACGGAATATTCCTAGCAGGTGCTTGCCAAGGACCAAAAGACATACCCTACAGCGTAGCCCAAGGAAGCGGAGCGGCAGCAAAAGCTGCAACCATCCTTTCTCAACCAACATGGAAGATAGAACCCATTGTCTCGGTAGTTGAGGTTGCCAGATGCCGAAACGCCAAGGGAAAGTGCGGTGTATGCGTCAAAAGCTGTCCCTTCGGAGCCATTACCGCAATTGAGGGGCAACCAGCCCAGATTAATGCTGCTCAATGTCATGGTTGCGGAACATGCGTAGCTGAATGCCCACAAGACGCTATAACTCAGTTGCACTTTACGGATGAACAAATACTTTCCCAAATCAGAGCGGCTCTAGAAAAGGAACCTGAGGATAAGATACTAACGTTTATGTGTAATTGGTGAGGTTATGCCGGCGCGGACCGAGCGGGGACGAGCCGGCTGGAATACCCACCAACGACACGGGCAATAAGGGTAATGTGTACTGGGCGGGTAGATCGAGACTTCGTTATGGAAGCGTTTAGGCTGGGAGCCGCAGGGGTACTGATTACCGCCTGCCATCTTCCCAGCGACTGCCACTACATCTCTGGAAACGTTAGGATGAAAGCGCGCATGGATGCCTTGGGCGGTATGCTTCAAAAGCTTGGATTGAGCCCAGGAAGACTCAGGGTTGACTGCGTTTCATCAGCTGAAGGAGAGAAATTCGTCCAAATAGTCAAAGAAATGAACGAACAAATGAAGGCACTGGGAAAAGAAAAAATACAAGCGGAAAACGCAAAGCTTCGTCCAACCTTAGAGAACATGCTAAAACGCAAAGTAGTTGCTCCAGTCCCTGTGGCTAAACCCGCGGTTCAAGCAGCGGCAAAGTAGCCAAAATTCTTTCCTAAGCCGTTGAGGTTTAGGCGTGGGCATGAGGCGCCGCTTGCCACTTGTCCTACCACTGCCACACATCACGATACTGTTAAGTAAGTATACTTTGAGTATTGATACTAACTATACCATGGACAAGAAGAAAACAGAAGTAAACAACCTTACTGAGTACATCTTAACCTTTGAATGCACTCGGTAATAGAAGCACAAGTTCTTTGTGTCAAAAAACTTTAAGAGAACCTTTTTATCGTCAACCGTTTCTAAAATTAAGTATGGGTAGTGCTAGCGAGCGCAATATGAACGTAACCAAACTAAATCACATTCTTTCAAAATAGGAAATGAAATATGAAAAAGTCTTTGACGTTAATGCTCTGTGCCTTGTTACTTTTTTCCGCAATTGCGGCATTTGTCCCACGTTTGAGCGTTGCTGATAGTAGTGAAATAAGCAGAGTTCAAGGTAACGCAAACGGAAGTACTTTTTCGAACACAATATCAATAAATCTGACAGCCACGCCACAATACGGCGATTTTCTCATAGCAGCAGTAGGCGCAGGATGTAATGATTCCACGATTG
>DATIXS010000145.1:0-3655 GCA_035518335.1 Candidatus Acidiferrum sp. | reverse complement strand
CTGCTAACAAAATTATTATAATCCACCTTCAAATAACAATCACTAAGGCGGCGTCTATGAAACAATTTCTAATTACTCCAGCGGCAGGAAAACGATTAATCGCTAAAACCATAGCAAGCCATCCAGCAATTAAAAAAGCCCTCAAAAGCGGAACGGTCGTGATTGTTGCTGGGACAACCAATGGTTATGTGGCTGAAGAAATTTTCAGAACTAACAATATCTCAAACGATTTCTCAAGGGGAAGTTTCTTCAGGGGTATAACCTTGCCGCCGACTCAGTCAGAAAATGTTGAGGGGCGGCTCGCTGACGAAAGCAGGTTTCCTGGCGACGTTGTGATAACTGAAGGTGTTTGGCAAAAAGGCAAAACAATTGCTGATGTGGTCGACAAACTCAAAGAGGGCGATGTTATTTTGAAAGGTGCAAACGCACTCGATCTGACTCGTAAACAGGCTGCTATTTTGATTGGTCACCCGAAAGCTGGAACAATAGGTTTAGCTTTACCTGTTATAGTTGGTCGCCGAGTAAAACTCATAATACCAGTAGGCATTGAGAAACGGGTAAATGGCGATTTGACTTCTTTAGCAGAAAAGCTCAATGCTCCAGGTGTAAGTGGGTATCGTTTGTTGCCTGTTGTTGGAGAAGTATTTACTGAGTTAGATGCTTTAACTGCTTTGACGGGTGCTGATGTAGAGTTGATTGCCGCAGGAGGTGTTTGTGGCGCAGAAGGCTCCTGCTGGATAGCTGTGACTGGAACTGAAGAACAAGAAGAGTTTGCTGCCGAAATCATTGCCTCAATAAACTGTGAACCAGCATTTAGTCTCTGGTAAAATCAAATATTTTCGATATTTCTCATAAGATGATGAGTTTTGTTTGAAAAGAGCGCTTTTTCTTACTTATGCCATATATCCTAAAGGTTTCTGCTCCAGAGCTTTACTTAAAGAACTCCCATGCGATATTGAATCGCCATGGGTCGCCTTTCTCGGTTAGACTGATCTTATCGCCGTCTACTTTGATTAGCCCAAAGTGTTGTAGCTTATCAATTGCTTTTGGAAATGCTTCTTCGGGATACTTGCCGAACTGAGACTTAAATTCCTCTCGACCTACAGGAACTCGGACATAAATCAGCATCATCGCTGCTCTCATTTCATCTTCTTTTGAAAGTTTTGCGAGTCTTGCTATGGGTAATCCTCCATTTTTGACAGTTGAAATGTACTCTTCAACCTTTTCTATGTCAGAATATAGGTAGCCACCTAGACGTCCCATGAAAAACCCCGCTCCTGTGCCAATTACTTCTGAGGATGGTTTGTCGAAGTCTTCCTTGAGTCTTGAAAACCTGTTATGGCAAGTTGGTGTATAACCATTTTCTTTGAAAAAGCGATAGGCTTCAAGGTACATTTCGAGCTCTTTTTTGTCCCCATTGGCGGGAGGGAGTTCTCCTGCCACAATCTTGTTTGCAAGCGGTGTGTCTGGATATAACTCTAAAGGATAACAGTCGACGCTTTCCAGATTTAATTCAACTGATTGCTGCAAGTCTTCCTTCCATTGTTCGATAGATTGTCCCGGTAGATTATAGAGCAAATCTATACTAACGTGCAATCCATGTTTTTTGACTTCTTTGAGTTTTTGCTTTGCCTTAGTGCTACTGTCACGAAGCATGAGAACCTTGCGAAGACCCTCGTCAAAAGTTTGGATTCCTATGTCTAATTGGTCAACTGAATTTGAAGAAAAAAGTCGAATTTTCTCTTCGGTAAGATTGTTAGTGCATGCAGTAAACTTTGTAGTGGAGTTAGAAGAAAACGAAAATGTTTGTCTACAAAATTTAAGAATTTTTTCTATTTGGTCTTTGGCGAGAACTGACGGACTTCCTCCACCTACATAAAATTCGTTAAAAGTGCTTGATTTAACGTATTGACTTTTTGCGTAGAAGTTCAATGCTTTTTTCAGTGCTTCAATATATAGTTCGGCATTTTGTTTGTCACAACTTACTGGGAAATAGCAGAAGGTACATTTGCCGTCACAGAAGGGTATCCATGGCTGCAGTTCCATATTATGTTTGGACTTGTTTTCTGTCTTAAGTAAATCCGCAAATGCTATGCAAGCTTCAGAACTGACTGTTGAACGATTTCTATATGTCATTGGTGGCCAATGTTCGAGTTTATCATACGGATTATCGTGGCTTTCGAGATGCATTAATGGTCAATCTTAAGGAACTTCGCTTTAATACTTTTAAATCTACCTAAATTCCAAGAAGCCTCTCTTTTTTCAAACTTATTTTCTGCCTCTAAAATTTAGTCAGAAGACTGACTATTTTAATCAAATTTCATACTTTATTACTTGCTTTTTTGGGTAATTGGAGACTAATCCTAAATCATCTTTTAACATAGAAAAGCCTTGATATAGTAAATTTATTGTTTTAGCGACTTCTTGCAGAGTTTCTGTTAGATATTTCATTTCAATTTCTAAGAGTTCAATTTTCTTTTCCAATAACTCAATTTCTTCATTTTTCATAATTTTCACCCCAGTTGTTCCAAAAACTTTTCACTAAGTAAACTGTGAACTAGCATTTAGTCTTTGATAAAAAATAATAAAAAAGGATGGTTTGATTTTAGTTTATTCTTGGCCGTGGTGCATCATTCCCATGCCCATGCCTTTTCCTTTCATGCCTTCTCGCCAATTCTGCATGAGCCCAGGTAT
Organism: Candidatus Acidiferrum sp.; assembly: GCA_035518335.1. Lineage (GTDB taxonomy): Archaea > Thermoproteota > Bathyarchaeia > Bathyarchaeales > Bathycorpusculaceae > Bathycorpusculum. The sequence goes on along the minus strand of DATIXS010000145.1, from coordinate 961 downwards.
TATTTGACCCATATTTTCCATGTTTAATTTTATCAGATCCATTGCTGGCTGATTAATTTCAAGCTCAACGGTTAATTTTACTTTGCCACTCTTTTCTGCTACAATTTTTTCTGCTTCCATAAATCCACCTCCTTAAAACTAAAGACGTACGACGATTATTAGCTGACTAGTTGGTTAGCGAATGTATGTTTTAAAGGTAAGTGGCTGTACCGATACAACAACATACGATTTTAAGAAGACTAGTCGAGCACGTTTAATCTATTAAGAGGAGAGCGAAAGTTTCAGGGTTTTTAATGAAAGGCAAAGTGAATTTTATTCCAGCTTTTTCTGCGGTGGCTTTAACGTTAACTCCGACGCCTTCTTCAGAGTAACGTTTTGCCATTGGATGAACGCAGAGTCCTTTTTCCACATTACATTTTTCGCATAATGTACATGATCCTGAGACCAAGCCAGTTGCAAGAAGATAACCTTTTGAAGAGGCTAATTTTTCGAGTTGAATTACGGTGGTTCGCAGTTTATGTTCGTCAATTTTCCAGGCTGACCAAAAATTGTCAACTTTGGTTTTTATATCTTTAGGAATGGTTGGATCTTCTGTTTTTGCGAGGTATTTGATGAGTTCGGGGTCTGCTTGGGCGTGTGATTCAAATTTCATGAAGAGAGCATAATGGTATTCGCTGACAATTTTTCTAAATTTTTCAGGTGAAGGTGCATATGGTGGGCAAGCTAATGTTTTTCCATATTTTTCACAGCCGAGTTGACATTTGAAAACAACGCGGTCTTCAATAACAATTTTTTTCGCGGAAATTATCTTTACATCTGTTGCGCCCAAGTCTAACGCTTGTTTTCGAAGAAAATCAAACGAATCCATCTTTTCATCTTTTGTCATAAATTTCAGGCTTCAAGTCGTTTTTGTTTCTGATTTTTTTATTAGATAAACGCATGCGGGGTCTTGGTTTAAGGG
>DATIXS010000144.1:0-5533 GCA_035518335.1 Candidatus Acidiferrum sp. | reverse complement strand
TACTTTTGCTTTTTCTTTTGCAGGTGCCTTTCGTTTTGCTGGCAAGAGTTCAGAGACAATGGATTCGTTCACTCCGAGGTGCCTCTTTTTTGGCAGGACTCATTTTCATAATTAACGTTGCAACAGCCTATTTCACTTCAGGTTACCACTTGACAGCACCAATTTTTGAAAACTCAGCTGCATTAACTCTGCGTTTCGTGGTGCTTGTTGAGTCGTTCTCAGTTTTCTTCCTAACTACCTCACCTGACCACTTAGGCCTAGCGTTGGAAGAATCCCGAGTGCCTTACGAGTTTGCTTTCGCCTTCACTACTGCAGTAAGGTTTGTTCCTGTTCTCGCGGAAGAAGCTCAAACAATTATGGATGCACAAAAAGCCAGAGGACTCGAACTTGAGAAGGGCGGCTTGCTAAAGAGGATTAGAAATTACGTGCCAGTGCTTATTCCCTTAATTGTTAGTGCCATTCGCAGAAGCCTCGAATTAGCGGAGGCGATGGAGTCCCGAGCGTGGGGTGCCACAAAAAAACGCACCAACCTCTATTTGCTCAAACTTCGCCGAGGAGATTATGCTTTGCTAGCAATTACTATCGGAATTTTGGCTGCAGCGGTTTACATTCACTTTTATGTGTCGATTCCAACAATAACTCAACTAATACATTAGGATAATTCACTAACAATGTGGGTAGTTGCAGTTCTTGCAGCAGAAGCTTTTTTTGCCAATGTTGATTGTTCGCATTTTAGCCTTAATTATCGTCGCCTTAATCTACTTCTTGCAAATATTTTAAAATGGAATAAAGAGGATTAAGATGGCTGAAAGTACTCGGTTTGGTCCAGCAGGAGTTCCACCCATGTTCAGACTTATGGGAGCAACAACGTCTGATGTACCAAAACTTTTACGCGAAGAGGGATTGGACGCTTTCGAGTATGAAGCTGTTCAATGGGGTCAAAAACCACAGATAAAACAGGAACACGCGCAAAAACTTGGGGAGGAAACAAAGAAAAATGATGTTAAACTTAGTATGCATGGCTCATACTACATTAACTTTGCAGGCAAAAAAGAGGTTGTCGAAGCTAGCAAACGTCGCTTGATTGCATGCGCAACAGCCGCCGATTGGATGGGTGCCTATGTTGTGGTTTTTCATACGGGGTTTTATGGACATTTTGAAAAAGATTTTGCATTCAGAACTTGCCTGGATGCAATCAAAAATGTTAACGATGAAATTCGGAGTCTTGGTCTAAAGGTTAAGCTGGGCCCAGAAACTATGGGAAGAAAATTCCAAGTTGGGAGTCTAGAAGAAATCCTGACAATTAATGAAAAAGTGGAGGATACACAACTCGTTATAGATTGGGGTCACCTGCACGCAAGGGGGCTTGGTTGTTTAAAAGCAATTGAAGATTTTAGAGAGGTAGCAGAAAAAGTTGAGCAGCAACTTGGAACTGAGGCGCTCAGAAATATGCACTGCCACTTCTCAGCTATCGAGTTTTCAAGCCAAGGAGAAAAGGAACACCACACACTTGATGAAAAGAGGTACGGTCCCGACTTTCGAATGCTTGCTGAAGTGATTGCTGATTTTCAAATGCATCCGACAATGATCTGTGAATCACCTATTTTGGATGTTGATGCAAGGAAAATGAAGGAAACGCTAAAAGAAGTTTTGGCGGCCAGACAGCAGAGTTTTCAGCAGTAAGAAAAAAGTATCAAGTTTGTTTTTTAGTTTGCATGTTCTCTGCTAAGTGCAGTTCATCTATTGTGTTGATATTTATGGCTAATTCTTCTTTGTCTAAGAGGTAGATGTCTTGGTCGAGCCATTCATCCCCATACCTTTTGTGCCCATCGATAACATTAATGCCAACTGGAACTACATCTTTATCATCCATCTTGAACGAATATTCCACGCTCATTCCAAGCTTTGTTTTGGTTTCAAGTGAAACAGCAACTGTTAATGCTGGCTTGCCACATCTCTCATATCGTTCAATAATTGCATCCAAAGATTGACTAGTGACCAATGGAAGATCGGCCGCAATGGCTAAGAAAACGCCGAGTTTGAGATTTTGACTGGCGTACCCCATATCAGAGACATAATCTTTACCTGGTGTTTGAATAATTTTAACTTGAAACTGACTTAGGAACTTTGCAGTTTTAGGTGTACAACCGGTCACAGCGACAATGATTGAATCAATTTTTTTTGCTCCTTTCAATGCTGTAATGACATGTTCGATTACGGGCTTGCCACAAACTTTGATAAGCGGTTTTTCTTCTGCGATTCTCATGCGGGTGCCTTTTCCACCAGCCATAACTAACGCGGTTATGCCCATGCAATCGCCGCCAATAATACTGTCACGCAAACCATTCGGGCTATTTCGTTTGATGCTCCAAATACGTCGCCAGTAACTCCGTTAAAGTTTCTATGTGCAATTGCAACCATAATTAAGCCGGTGATTACGGCAGCCAAAATGACGAATGCACCTGCCCATCGCAAGAGAGGCAAAGCAACCGCAAACGAAATGATTAGTGCAACAATCAAGCGCAAATCGCCTTTGCCGCCGCGCATGGCTTCAAGAAAAGGAGAATTCATGCCTTCATGCACTGATTTTCCCGCCCAAGCCATAACAACCATCGAGAGTTTCGCTGAAAGTTCAACAACAATGACTCCGCCAATTATTAGACTAAGATTCAACAGGCCAACAGACCTATTGTTCAACTGACCGATAGCTAAGGCAGTAATCAACATAGTCATTATGCCCAATGATAGACCACCAGCTCCAGTCAGCTGGTCATGCATAACCTCAATCTTGTGCTCAAATGTGCCATGAGCCATAACGCCATCGCCAAAATCCAATAAACCGTCCGCGTGATGTAACCCAGTGATCAGCAACAATAAAGCCAACACTAAACCACCAACCACTACGCCGGGCAAAAAATGGTACGTTACCCAACCAAAAACTCCCGCCAACAAACCGATAATTGCCCCGATTAGGGGAAAAACCCACATGTTACGAGCGCAGTCTGTGAGCAGGTCTTTGTCCATTGTAACAGGAAATATTGTGAGGAAAGAAAAAAGGTTCTTTAACTCTTTAACAACCAAGCCCGTCTCACTTCAAACCCATCAAAGAGCCATAATTGCGTTCTATCTCTTTAAGCAATAGGTCCTTTGTTACTGCGCCACCAAGCTTAGCCATCGCCGCTATTGATGCACCACCTGCACCGACCCCTTCCTTCACAAGGCCTGTCTCATAAATCTGCAAACCCGGATAAATGGAGCAGGCGAAGTTTAAGTCAGCTGCTAATAGTGGTACGTCGCAGAATTGGGTAACTATGCCTTTTAGGTCAGATGATTTGTCTTTTATAACCCATCTCGTTGTGCCCACAGCCAAGTTACAAAGAACGCTAGAATCGAGCGCATTTACTAAGGCAAGCACAGCACTCATTTGTGTTCCCCCAGCCATCAAAACTGGAACTTGAGATGCAGCACCAATTACCAATCCGGAGAAAGCTGCCATCATTGGGTCGCCTACGCAGGAAATAGCTCTGATTGGATCGTTTGCTAAACTGCCGAATCTTTCACCTGCAGCCGATAAGCCTGTGTTAACTGTTTCGGATTTGAGGCTATGGGGATTTTCGGGAAGAGTGCTGCTTACCTTGCCTTCAGCTTTTACACCTAAGGCGGATAGTACGCCCAGAGCGGTTGTTGTTCCACCCGGAATACTTTCACCAATAACAAGGTAATCAACTGCTTTGGCCAAGTTTACTCCAGCAGTTTTTGCTCGCTCAATAACCTCCGAAACATTATCAACAGAGTTGCCTGTTCGAATGTCTCTGCCTGGGCTTCCGCCAAGGTCCAAAAAGGGAATTTGCGGCTTCACTGTCACTCCGCCGCTGGCAACAAGCACTGGAATATCCGCTAAATGCAGAGCTGACATAGTAATTAATGCGGGAGTTGGGATGCCATCAGGAGTTATAGGCACTCCAGCAATGGACTTACATCGTCCAAGCAGGAGCAATTCAGCATCTGCTGGCGGAGTGTAATCGGTGAATTCTGGGTTTGCTCCTGCCGCCGATATACCTGCAATTTTGCCTGTTTCGGTTGTACCTATTGTGCAGATAAAAAGGGGGTTTTTGCCTTCTATTTCATCAAGGAAAGCTTTCGCTTTCAATGGATTATGAGCTATTATTACGTCAAGTTGGGTATCCATTCTAGGGTTTTACCTTGCCTTTCGACTTAGCTTCAAATTTCTTGATTTCCAAGTATCCGAAGCCGCCGTCTAGCTTGTGTTTTTGTGTTTCTAGAATTTCAATCTTTTTCTTAAAAGTCGGTCCATCAACAACGACAGTGTGGTATTCTCCGCCTTCGCCGCAAGGGTCAACGTTGCCGAGCTTTAGGATGTCGTCGTAGAATTTTTTGTCTAATGTTCTTCCAAGCCATTCTATACCTAATTTTTCAAGGTTCGTCCGAACAACTGTTGCTTTGAAACCCGTTTTTAAATAATCAAGATAGATTTGTTTTGTATCACCCATCCACAAAGGTTTCACGGGTGTTAAGCCAACTTCTTTTAGTACGCGTCCAAGCCAACCTTCTTCGTGACCTGCTACCTCGTAGATGTCTCCTGTCACTAGGCCTTCTGCGCCTTTGGTTTTGAGCTTTCTCAGTGCATTTTTGAAATCGTTCTCGTATGTTTTTGGTGAAGCTTGCTGTTTTACTAATGGAATTCCGATAGCATCTGATTGAGCATCTAACACCTTGGATGGTATCATATGGAAGTTTGATTTTTCCTCGTTCATCATCATAGTTAATAGATTCAATACTTCGTGACCTTGTTGTGCTGCCAAGTAGTATGCATAGCAGCTATCTTTTCCTCCACTCCATGAAGCGACAACTTTCATTTTTGATTTTACCTGCCTTAACTCATTTCACCCTTAACCTTTATTTCATTTTTGGGCTTTGTATGAATGTGAAGTGCCTGATTTGTCGATAAATTATTTTCTTGCTATGGAAAACATATGACCAAAAAAATGCACTGTTAGCTTCTATATATCCAGATAATTTGCCATTTATTACTATGCTGAGCAGACCAGGTGTTCTTTTTTCGATGTTTAGCAAATTACCACACCTCATTGAATGGTGGGTTTATCAACTCTTTTCATATAAGCATTACGGTAATTAAGCCTCACAAAATGCTTAAAGCAAACTTCACCTTCTAAGAGCGAGGTTGAAAAAATGCCAAAAGAAAACCCACCACTATTAGAGTTTCTTGAAAAGCACGATATTTCCCTTAAAAGCCTTATCCATTGTGCACTTGAAATGTATGTTCCCCATCCAGGAATTGAGACTCAAGAAAAAGCAGCTGAAATGCTAAGGGAAGAATTCCTTGACGTTCTAAATGATGTAAACATAGCTATTCTCGAAACAGCAGCTTTTCATGCACAGGAAGATGCGGAGAAGGGTTTGATTCCAGGATTAACGCAAGAAAGGTTCAAAGGGAGACCTGGACCCGTCGCTGACGAGATTTTAGGCATAGCCATAGCTACTTATATTGCAG
>DATIXS010000143.1:0-4716 GCA_035518335.1 Candidatus Acidiferrum sp. | reverse complement strand
TGTCGTCTCTCTTCAAGTTGAATTTTGGCCTCGTCAAACCGTCCTTGTCTTTCAAGAGCCCAGGCGTAAAATAATTTTAAGCGAGATTCAAACTCTGGTTGGGATGAAGCCTTAAGTAAGTCGAAACATTCATTGAAGTACTTGTCTGATTCCTTCCACTGATTTTTGCCGGCATAAAATACAGCCTTAGCTATTACCCCATTTACTAATTGATGCAAAAGAATATCAGGCGGTAGCTTCTTGAGTTTCTCAAAATACTCTTCCGAGCGGTTTGAATCACCAAGTTTGGTATAAATCACAGTAAGAGCGAAGTAAACTATTCCTTGGACTACTAGTGAATCTGTCTTCTCAGATATTTCCAGAGTTTTCAAGGCATATGACAGCGCCTTCTCAAAATCGCCGATGCGTTCAAAGGCTTGTGAGCTAAAAGCATAGGCGTAAACCAATCTGAGATAATTACCTAGTTTCAATTTCTCTTCGATTTCAATAATCTTTGAGTACACTTTCAGCTCTTCGGGATCAAGGAGACAGTTGCCAAAGGATCGGCCTGCTATGGAGTATGCGCCTATTAGCCAATTGATGTCTCCTAATTCCTCAAACATGGCAATCGAGCGCAGAGACTCCGCCAATCCTTCCTGCGGTCTACCAAGCCTAACACGGTATACTCCAACTCCTATCAAAGCTAGAGCTACATCCCAGAGAGAGTAATCTTCTTCAAAAATTCGTAGAGCCGCCGCGTGATTCTCAAAAGCGGAAACCAAAATATTTCTGTTAGCGAAGGCTCTTCCTTTATTTAACAAAACTCTGGCATATTCCAACCGGTCAGCAGCGGCAAAAGGCTCTGCTTTATTTACGAGTTCCATTAAATGATCAGTGTCGCCATATTGAAAAGATGCTTCCATCGCCTTCCTTAAAGCTCGCAATTTCGAAGCATCTGTTTTGGCATTATTAGCGAGTTCTTCGAATGTTATCATTGCTTGATTGAAAATCGAGTTTGCAAAGTAAGCGTCGCCCAAGCCCTCCAAAGCATTGGCCTTTTGACTCTGTTTATTAATGTCTTCCCCGACTGTTTGAATCACATAATTGAAGTGCTTTATGGCTTCTACATTACTAAATTTTGCTAGCGCGACTTTGCCGGCCTGCAAAGAATATTTCAGGGCTTTTTCCTTATTTCCCGCTTGACCATAATGATGCGCTAAATCGTTTACAGGGAGATCATTTGCTTCTTTGCTAACGGCTTCAATTTTTTCGGCGATCCTCGAATGGTACTCTTTCCTTAATAGAGGAGGGATTTCCTCGTAAATCATTTCCCGAGATTTTGCGTGACTAAAACTGCAGCAGTTTTCATCACAATTTATCATCAAAGTAGTTTTGGCAATTTCGTTTAAGGACCTAAGAACGACTGCATTATCTTGATAGAGTATTGCAGAAATCAACGTGGGATCAAATTTTTCTCCCACTACAGAGGCTGCATCCAAGATTATTCTTTGATCGGATTTCAAAGCTTCTACTCTTCGCGAGATAACGTCCTTAACTTTTTTCGGAATTTCAAACTCATCAACGGTCAGACTCCATCGAACATTCGTTTTTGCGAGGTTTCCTTGTTGATGCATCAATCTCAGGGATTCTACAACAAAGAGAGGATTACCAATGGAATCGGCTGCCAACTTATCGACAAGATCCACGCTAACCAATCCGCCCAGCATGTTTTCTGCGATTCTGCGAACGTCTTCCCGGTTGAGTCTAGCCAGCTTTACATCCCTATAAAGACCCTCACGTCCCATTAGAAGAAGTTCTTTAGATAGGGGATTAGGATGACCTTCAACATTTGCACAAAGTTCTTCGCTTCTGAAAGTTGCTATCATGAAAATTCTTTCAGAAACTGTTTGGCGGGCAAGATAGTGAAGCAAAGAGAGAGAGGCTGAATCTGCCCAGTGAATGTCTTCTAAAACCAAAATCAATGGCTTTTTGGTTGATAAGAATAGCAGTTCTTTAGCGACTGCTCGAAACGTTTGATCCTTCTGAATTTCAGGGTTAGTGTTCCGAAATGTCTCATTTGAATCAGATTGGTTTCCGATGAGCCAGGTCTTCAAACTTAATTGTTGGTTCACGATAGATAATCCATCATCTTCATTGCTTGAAACATAAGAGTCAAATGCTTCTATGAATGGAAAATAGGGTATAGCGACATCGCTAAGACACCAGCCCGTCAAAATAGTTACTTGCTTCTTCCTTTCAATATTAATAAATTCTGTGATAAGTCTAGTTTTTCCTGCTCCAGCCTCGCCAGAAACAAAAACAGTTACACCTTTTCCCAGCGAAGCTTCCTCAAAAAACCTTTTCAATTCTTCAAGCTCTTTTTCTCTTCCCACTAGAATTGGCTCGGCCAAAGTTTTAGAAGACAATTTTATTTTTTGCGCCCTTTTAACTTATTACGATAACTAAATATGATATAAGAGTGCTATTTCAAATTTAAAAATAATTCAAAAATTAATACCACCATTTTAGAGACACCGAAAAATTGCGTGAGCATAGGTTCAAGCATTGGTTCCGAAAATGCTTTCTTATCTCAAATATTACAGATCCCCAGATCTACAGTTGCAGATATTTTAAGCGTGCATCCTGGAGCAGAATGGAGAAATTAAACCTCTCTGCGGAAGTTGACTCTTGATTTTAGAAATTTAGTTCACTGATAAGGATATTTATCTTAGACACATTTGACCTTCGATGGCTTTTCAAGCCCCCATGACGATTTCCCTTATTCCTTGAGAATATTGAGTTGAAACAATAGAATGCACAAGCAGATATGTTATGAACCTGGGCAGCAACGTATACGACCTTTTTGCTAGCTGGCCTATGTGCAAGTATATTTTCTGTGATAAGCGCCAATTGTTTGATGAGATATGATGATGTTATGCATAAACAAGGTTTTTGGCTGGTAAGCTTTTTAGGTAACTATTGACACACCAAGATGAATTTTAGTGAAACTTATGGTTGAGTACAAGTGGGTTGCGCTTTCGAACACGACTCTTGGCATGTTAATGGCTTCCATCGACGCCACTATTGTTATGATTGCGTTGCCAGCCATCTTCCGGGGAATCAATATTGATCCCTTCTCATCTTTCCAGTATATGCTCTGGATACTTTTTGGGTACAGTATAGTTACTGCAACATTACTTGTAACATTCGGCAGACTATCCGACATGTTTGGGCGGGTAAAACTCTACAACTTTGGATTTGCCATATTCACAGTCGGCTCGATACTACTCTCAATAACACCCAATCAAGGAGACGCAGGTGCAATCGAACTAATAGTTTTCAGAATAATTCAGGGAATAGGTGGAGCATTCTTATTTGCAAACGGAGCCGCAATAATAACTGATGCTTTCCCAAGCAATGAACGTGGAAAAGCACTTGGAATAAACCAGATTGCTTTCCTTGCGGGCTCATTAATAGGTTTAGTACTTGGCGGAGTATTAGCGGTTATTAACTGGCGGCTAGTATTTTTGGTAAGTGTCCCAGTCGGAGTAATAGGTACCATTTGGTCATACTTGAAGCTTAAAGAGCAATGCAATATCAAGAAACATCAGAAATTGGACGTTTGGGGCAACATCGCTTTTGGCGGTGGCTTAACACTGGTTTTGGCAGGATTTATCTATGGTTTGATACCGTATGGAAACTCCTCTATGGGTTGGACTAATCCATGGGTCGTTGCTTCCCTCGTCTCGGGTGTAAGTCTCCTAATTGCGTTTCCAGTCATAGAGAATCATGTTGCTGAGCCAATGTTTAGACTTGATCTGTTTAAGATAAGAGCGTTTACCGCAGGCAACCTTGCTTCATTTTTCAGTTCAATGTCAAGAGGGGGAGTAATGATCATGCTTATAATATTGCTTCAGGGAATTTGGCTTCCTCTTCACGGTTACACTTTTGATTCAACACCATTTTGGGCTGGAATATTCATGATACCTATGTCTATTGGTTTTGTCTTAACTGGACCGATTAGTGGCTGGCTTTCTGACAAACATGGTGCAAAGTTGCTTGCTACTTTGGGCATGATAATCTCTGCTGTTGCCTTCTTAGGGTTCGTTTTGCTTCCGGTCAATTTCATTTACATAGCATTTGCCGCTGTGCTTTTTGTGATGGGAATTGGCGGCGGAGTGTTTGCATCGCCTAACATGGCATCAATAATGAACTCTGTTCCTGCAGAATGTAGAGGCGCAGCATCTGGAATGCGTGCAACAATTCAGAATAGTGCAATGATGATAAGTCAAGCTGTGTTTTTTACTATCATAATTGTTTCGCTCAGCGCTACTCTTCCAGCTGCACTTTCCGCTGCCGTGACAAATGCTGGCGCTTCTCCACAGATAGCACACATCTTCAGCTCAACACCGGCTTCAGGAGCATTATTTGGGGCGTTTCTCGGCTATAATCCAGTCGTAACAATACTTCATGCACTTCCGGTTTCAGCAGTTAGCTCCATACCAACAGCAACAATGACTTATCTTACGGGATCAACTTTTTTCCCAAATGCAATTTCAACGCCATTCATGACAGCGCTTAGAGAAGCATTCATTATCGGAGCAATAATGTGCATTATAGCAGCATTTTGCTCAGCATTCAGAGGCCGAAAATACGTTAATGAAGAACCAATCGCAACAAACAATGGGCAAAATACCACTTCAAAGCAAAGCGTTTAACCTAACAACGCTTTTTAGA
>DATIXS010000142.1:0-6875 GCA_035518335.1 Candidatus Acidiferrum sp. | reverse complement strand
TTTTAGCTTTATTTAGCCGCGCGTCGAACCGCTTGATTTCTTTGGAATCATCTGTCAAAAGCAGCCGCCTTCTAAAAGGTAATGATGGGAAACGAAGCTTTAAGTTTTCACCATAACGTCTATCACAAAAGCACACCCATTTATCAATTTTTTGTTTTATCAACGGTAACTTGTGCAATCCTTAAGAACCTGTTTTCTTCATACTTTTTTAAAAAGGTGACTTGTTTTTTGAGCGGGACCTCCGAATTCGGTGAGCAGTTTGGCAATAGGTTAGATAATGCAAAGAATTACGCTGAAGTGTGGCAAATTGTTAAGGAAACAGCTCAGGTTGCGTTGGGCAAAAAAAGAGATGCAATGATGCTGTTTTTGGATGATTTGCCTCTGCAACTGGGAGCTTATTATCCGGTTGGCACAAACAACATCGTCTTAAACAGATCGCTCGTGGAGATTGTTGAGGCATCCGTAACATCCAAGCCAACCGTTAACGCATTAATCTACAATCTTTTGCTGCACGAATACTTGCATGCGCTGGGCGAACTCTCTGAGGTCGAAGTCAGACGCCAAGTTATTGAAGTAGCAAAAAAATGCTTTGGAGAACAACATATAGCTGCAGAGGTGGCTTGTAAAAGTCCTTGGGTTTTGCTCAAAGATATTCCACTTGGACCATACAATGCGCCTAAACGTGTTATGGAAATTGTTAAGAATTTTGAGAAAACTAGCCATTATATAGTGTGAACTTGTTGAACCTTTACTATTCTTTTTCGTTAATTGACATTACAGACACTTTTATTTGCTTAACAGGCTTGTTAGCTTTGAGCCCATCAATTAGGGACCTGAGCCGCTCTGAAGCGCCTTTTACAACCATTACTTCCAAGCAACTTGTCTCTGAAATATGAGAATGAAGATAAGCAGTTATCATATTGTCAAATTCATGTTGAATACGATATAAATTATATAATCGCTATTTTATTTGGAAGCTTAGCCACATACTCATATTTTGCAGGAATTATACCTCAATGGGTAGCCGCAATCACAGTAATATTGGGTTCAATAGGCATCAATAAAGCTTTGAGATCAACTAAAATTGCCGGCGACGCTGCAGTTGCTGTATTCCTTAAACTTGGTCTTGCAGCAGGTGTAACTTTAGTAAGTATCACAGGTGGCTTTGGTGTTAATCTTGAAAATCTGCTTTTCGGAAGTATCCTTGCAGTTGACTTTCAACAGATAATTATTGCAGGCATCGTAACCGCTGTTTCGTTAGCAATAATTTTTCTGTTTTTCAAAGAACTATTCTACATTACTTTTGATGAAACTCAAGCTCGGGCATCAGGAATCAGAACCTGGGTCTACGATTATTTGCTTAGCATTCTAGCAGGCATTACCGTAGTTATATCGATACGTTGTGGGCGTACTTTTAGTGTCTGCCCTTCTTGTCCTGCCAGCGTTAGTGAGTACGCAAGTTACAAAATCTTTCAGGCAAACAGTAGTATTGGCACCAATAATTGGCCTAATCACAGTTATATTTGGAATAATAATTTCAGTCATCATAAACGCAGCTCCAGGAGGAACAATTGTTCTTACAGGCCTAGCAATTCTCGCAATCGTGATAATCGCCAAAAAAATCCAGAATAGTTCTAAACCTAATTCAGTTAACATTAATCAAGCTAAAAAACAAGAAAAATTAAGGGGGGTTGTTAGTAGTTTTCAACCCAAACTTCAAAATAAGCCTTTGGATGAGCACATACTGGACATTTTTCTGGCGCCTGTAATCCTTCGAAGACGTAACCGCAGTTTCTACATTTCCACTTAATCGGCTGATCCTTTTTGAAAACTTTGCCATGCTCCAAGGTTTCAACCAGTTTATTGTAACGACGTTCGTGATAGGCTTCTACTTTAGCAATCATTCGAAATGTGGCTGCTACCTCTGGAAAACCTTCTCTTTCAGCTACTTCTCCAAAATCAGGGTACAGAGAGCCCCATTCCAGTTTTTCACCTGCAGCTGCCGCCTTAAGATTATCAATTGTTGAGCCAATTACTCCCGCGGGGTAAGTGGCTTTGATTTCAACCATTCCGCCTTTGAGATGTTTAAAGAACAATTCTGCATGTTCTTTTTCATTAGCTAATGTTTCCTCGAAAATTGCACCTATTTGCTCATACCCTTCTTTTTTTGCGACGCTGGCAAAGAATGTATATCGATTTCGCGCCTGTGATTCGCCTGCAAAAGCTGCTAAAACATTTTTTTCTGTTTGACTACCTTTAAAATCCACCATAAAACACCACTTAAGTAGATTTAAGACCGAAAATAAAAGCGTTCCTTGCATTCAACAAGAAAAGCATATATAGACTTTTATTCAGCTTAGAACTAATGTTTTTTCGCCGAATGATGAGAAGGCATTAGCTTGACATTAATTTGGATGAGAGATCAGAGTTACTCAGACGGCAACGTCTGGGAAACTTTATTTAGCGGTTAAGCGATAAGGTTTCTCAGGCGAAAACATGAGAAAGAACGCCATAGAATATGTTCAAAACTACCCCAGCATCGCAAAAGTCTATGAAGCAATCGCGGGCGTAAGGCGAATGGGTTCAGAGGGGACAGTTGAGACTTACATCAAAGGCATAAAACCTTTTGTTGAATACTTGGGTTATTCTGATCCAGAGACAGCTCTTCAAGCAATTCTAAAAGGCGAAGTAAATGCCGAAGTGAAAGTAGACAAGTTCATCGATTATGCATTAACTGAGCAAAAAAAGTCTCATAATCATGTTCGAAACCATGTTTTTGGTATTAAGAAATGGTTTGAGTTAAATGGCGTCAATATTGATTGGAAAAAAATTGAGTTGCCTACAAGTTCGGAAATTCAAGAGGAAGATCGCGCCCCAACCAAAGAAGAGCTAAAAAGTTTGATCAATCATGGAACAGCCAGAGACCGCGCCATAATATTTTGCGATTCAAGTTGTGGCTTGAGAGCAGGCACACTCTTTAGCTTAAAAAAGGGTGATTTAGACATCGACTATCCAGACGTTGCAAGATTAACTGTTCAAAGAAAAAAAGGCAGAAAATTCACAAGCAATAGACGAGGAACCACAGGAAGGATGTTTTGCACTTTCATAACCCCTGAGGCGAAAACAGCTTTATTCCAATATTTTCAAGAAAGAGAAGCTGCAGGGGAAGTCTTAACAAACGAATCACCTCTAATAGGCGATAACTATCATAAAGGAGATTTTACAACCATAGAGGATTACGAAAAAGTCTGGGCAAGACTTCTAAAACGTTCAGGATTAGCCAAGAAATCAAACAAATGGTATGAATTGCATGTTCACACTTTAAGAAAATATTTTCGTTCAAGCTGTATAGGAGTTGACGCCAGTTATCGAGAACGCTGGATGGGTCACAAAGGGCTCTACCTTGACATGAGTTATTTCAAAGCCGAGGAGCAAAAACATTTGGAAGAATACCGCAAAGCAATACCTCACTTAACCATTCAAGCCACACCTTTGGAAGAAAAGAAACTGCGTTCAAAAATGCTTGTAGACTTTGCAAGACTTCAAGGTTATGATGATGATCAACTGCATAAGCTAGAAGATGTTTTGGCAAGAGCAAAAGACGTAGATGAGGCAATAACAGAATTTAGACACTTAAGCGACGAGGAAAAACATTCAGCGCTGTCTGAAAATAGAAAACCTAACGGAAAATATAGCGTAGTTAAAGGCGAAGGTGAACTTGTCAAGCGATTAGACGACGGATGGAGATTAATTCAAAGCCTAAGCGAAGATAAATTCTTAATGAGACTTTAGAATCTTTCTTGATTTTTCTTTTTTTCAATTCTTAGGTCCCTGGCGCATAAATTTACTCTTTTATTGCTTCTATAAGATTAAAATGGCAAAATCTCCCGCCAATCCCTTTTTCTTTGATCTTAATAAATCTGGTCGCTTTGCAGGCCATAATCTAGTTTGGACCAGCACTTCACTATCGAAATCGACATTAATTTTTCACGTTTTTGCGATTTTCATTTTTTCTATTTCATGTGATGAATTCGAGTTCTTGTTTTTGTGACATAGAAATACTTAGCCAAATTATTTAAGCGGAAAACTTTGTAAAGTATCAATCTGTTGGGAATTTTTTCTCAACCACAAATAAGTTAAGGAGAAAAAAGAAAATGATAAAACAAAGAAACAAAATTTTAGCTATGACAATAATTATACTCTTCATACTTTCAATGACGATTTCAATAACACTAATACCAAATGCTAATGCGCATACACCTGCATGGCAAATTCCAACATACGCCTACATCGTAGCGGAACCTAATCCAATAGGTGTCGGTCAGACAATAGACGTTTACATGTGGCTTGACGCCGTTTATGGGGCGGCTGGTGGAACCACTGCCGTCGTTGGAACAAACGGTGCAACAGCCAGCTCAGCACTTCTAGCAAACAACTATAGATTCCACAACTTTGCGCTCACAACTACTGCACCTGACGGCACAGTATCAACAACAGCTTTCCCAATCGTCTCAGATCCAACATCAAGTCAATATATTTCCTTCACTGCTGCCCAGGCCGGCACGTATATTTTCAACTTTAGTTTCTCAGGACAAGTTTACGGCGCAAATGGTGATGGTTACTCAGGTTCAGCATTGATGAATGACACTTATCTGCCAAGCAGTGCATCAACAACACTTACTGTCCAGGAACAAGCAATTCCTGCGGCGATAACAGGCGAACCGTTCCCGGAAAGTTACTGGCAAGAACCAATATACGGTTTGAACTCTAATTGGTACACGCTTTCATCGAACTGGCTAGGCTCAGGATTACCAATTGGTACAGGCGGTTCACCAATGCCAGCAGGCTACACTAGCTCTGCACTATACCACGGTGACGCTGTAGGGCCTCTAACTAGCCATGTTATGTGGACAACGCCGCTTCAAAATGGAGGAATCGTAGGAGGAAACATGTTTACCGCCGGCGGTTCATATCCTGGCTCAGCTCAGGGAGTAGGCTACTTTGAAGGCTCATCATATGTTCCAAGATTCCAAGATCCAATAATAATAAACGGATACCTCTACTACACACAAGTAGCATCATTCACAGGCAGCCTCAGTGTATCGAGCAGTTCCACTGGTCCAACCGTATGCGTCAACCTTCGTACAGGACAGCAACTCTGGATCAGCATGACCGTACCCAAGTTATCCTTCGGCTACATTTACAACCTCTGGGACCCAGACCAGCATGGAGTATTTCCACCAATCATAGTTGCGTTAATTGGCGGTGGTCTAACAGGCCTGCCAGCGATGTGGGAATGTTTTGATGCATACACAGCAGATCCACTGTTCAACGTATCTGGCGTTCCGGCACAAACGCTTGCCAATGTCATTGGAGGAGAAGGCACATTAGCAGCAGGTCCAAGCGGTGAACAATTAAGGTACGTCTTTGCGAACGCAGGCACAGTTGCGAATCCAAATTGGTATTTGTCAGAGTGGAACTCGTCCAAACTATGGCAATATGACATTAATCCATACAACGGCGGTGGCAGTCTGTCACCATCAGTCATAAATGCAACCAACGGAGTCGTCATCTCTGAACTGCCTATTCCACTAACAGGTGAAACTGGCACGCTGCCAAATGGGAATAGTCTCTTCATCCCCTACGGTTCCACGATCACAGTAAACGCAAACATCCCCATCAACTCTACTACCACTGCTTTCACCGGCACTGCAGGTTACGGAATAACCACTTACGACTGGAACATTTCAGTGCCATGGATTAACACCATGCCTCTGCAGCCCACCTATAACACCGTTACAGGACAAATAACACCCGCAACACCTGGAACAAACCCAGTAACTGTAGTTGCAGCAGACCCAGGCGATATGATGCTTTGCAGAAACGGCTCCCTACCTTTCGGTTTTGCAACAACAACAACAGGCTACCCACAACTTCCCTTCACAATTTTCGGCGTCAACCTCAACTCATCAAAGGGCGCAATTGGTTCGATACTATGGATGCAAACATATAACCCGCCAGCAGGCAACCTAACGGTCCAACAAGGCCCAGTCGACTGGCAGACCCGCGTTTTCACATTGGCTTATGAAGAAACTATACAATGGGTCGGATACAATCTAGATACAGGACAACAAATATGGAGCCAAACTACACCTGAAACAGCCTTCGACTACTATGACGGCCCAGGCTCAACCGGCAACATGGCTTACGGAAACCTCTACAGCAGCTCTTACGGAGGAATCTGCTACTGCATCAATGATCTAACTGGACAAACAGTGTTTACCTACGGCAATGGCGGCGAAGGAAACAGCACTAACTCTGGCTTCCAAACATCTTACGGTGACTATCCAACTTTCGTACAATCAATTGCAAACGGCGTCGTATACCTAGCTACTGATGAACACACTATTACAAATCCGATCTACAAGGGCGCACACATATCTGCTATTAACGCCACAACAGGACAAGAAATATGGACGCTTTCAAGTTACGCCAGCGAGTGGTCTAACTCTGGCAGTGGCTCGGACTTTATCGTCGCAGATGGCTACGCTACTTTCTTCAACGGTTACGACAGCCAACTTTACAGTGTTGGCAGAGGACCAAGCCTGACAACCGCAAGCGTGCAACCCTTTGGATCAGCAGTAGTAATAAGCGGCACAGTAATGGACACTTCGGCTGGCACAAAACAGGCTCAGCAAGCAGCAGACTTTCCAAAAGGAGTCCCAGTCTCATCTGACGCAAGCATGGGTCAATGGATGAGTTACGTCTATCAACAACAAATCCAACCCACTAACTTCACCGGCGTTCCAGTAGCAATTAGCGTCTTAGACTCTAACGGTAACTACAGAAACATAGGCACTACTACCACTGATGAA
>DATIXS010000141.1:0-4775 GCA_035518335.1 Candidatus Acidiferrum sp. | reverse complement strand
CAGCTTCTTCAATCACTCGAATTCACCTTTAAGCATAAAGAGTACTTCTTGAATCATGACGTTTGGCGACTTCCATACCAATTCGTTAACAGGATAGGCGAGCTTTCGAGGAGCACATTGGACATGGACACAATTGAGAACATAAACAGAGCAGGTCAAATGTTTAGCGAAGCCGAGAAGTATGCGTGGGCGATGGGCCAAAAACTCCTAGAATCGTTAGGTCCAGCGATGGCGAGACCCATCTCCAAAGGAGTCAAATTCAGGTTCATGGGTCACGAAAACAGGCTTCCCAACTTCAATCATGTTCCTGGAGAAACGCATCATATTGAACTTAAAACTTTCACTGATATCCCAATAACAATAGTTACCACTGAAAAAGAAGCGTGCATATGCTTGCCTTCAACCGAAGGAAGAATGGACTACGCTGCTTTCTACGGCACCGATCCAAAGTTCGTAAACTGGGCAAGAGAACTTTTCCTTTATTACTGGGACAAAGGAAAACCGAGCACCCCAACATAGACCTAATTCTCCGACACAACACGGTTGAGATATGTTAATTAGGACACGTTTGTTGGTAGCGTCGTGGTTAGTCGATTGCGTATTTTTTTGATATACGTTCTGTGGCGGAGTGATTGATGATTGGACCGGCAGCTAGCAGAGAATTGCTGATGACCGCAATCTTTCCTGAATCCATCTTAATCCACGTGTTTCTCATGGCAAGGCGCACGACCTTACCTTTAACGCTGCCATATTCCACTGTATCGTTTAGGTGAATTAAGCCATCATGGAACATAAGTATGCCTGAGATTATGTTGGAGAGAGTGTTCTGTAACGCGAGCGAAATAGCAAGCGCACCGATTCCAGATATCGTAATAGTTGTGAACTCAGAAGCGAGACCAGTTAACGAAAGAATCACAGTAACGATCACAAGAACTGCGATTACACGCATAGCTACAGCAACATCGCGAATTACGGTAGGGTTTGTTCCCGCCTTCTTTGCTCCACTCCTGATAACGCGGTTAATTCCCTCCTCAATCAAAACCGTAATAAAAGCGCCAACAACGATGCCTAAGACCAATTCAAGGGAGACCATTGCACTTTACCAATTCTAACTTTATATTAAAAAGGACTTGACTTTACTTTTAAGCATATGTGATTCAGCAAGACAATAAAAAGCTGTTTTCAATTCTCGCAAATCGCAAAACAGAAAAAAAGACTTGAATGGAAAAAAGCTGTACAAGTAGAGTTACAATTTTTGTTATATCTTCTATGTTTGATACTTGGGCGAGCGCTAGCTCCAAGCAGTTTTCATTTTCTTCCTCTTCATCCAAAAGTTGGGGAGTGTGCTCTTTGAGTTTGGCACACATAAACGAGCGACATGAAACCCTAAGCAAAACAAATGAGGACCAATAAAAAGAGAAAATTTATGCTCGGTTTTGAGCCTGAGTTTAGTTTGATTCTCTACCGGGCTCATCCCAATTCGAGTCTGAATTTTCCAAGGCCTTAAGTTCGACTTGAAGGGGATCCCAGCACCTTTTTACCAGTAAAAATTTAATCGGGGGTGTGAGTCGGACCGGCGTTATCCCAGAATGCCTATGAGTCCTTAACAAAATAAAATTTCTTTAGAGTTAAAATATTCCAGAAATTGCTTTCGCCCACTTTTTGGTTGAATTAGTGAACGCGCTATAGCTTACATCATATTGGTCTTGAAGAGCATGAGTGGTTCATCACGAAAAAAGGAGCTGATTAAACTCTTTTTCGTTGGGTTAATGTATTCGGTTACCTTCAGAGTGTTTAACTCATCTCTTGCAATTTTTCCTTTTTTCATAGGGGTTCGTGTCGTTTCAGATCTGATTGTAGGGAAACAAACCCATCGTCTTTCATCGAAAATAGGCTTGTTGTCTTTGTCACTTATGGTTTTAAGTGCAATTTTTCTGATTTATTTATGAGCAATCATTTACTTACCAGAAGCTTTCCTGATTAGCGTCCACTTTCGCACTCTTCTCTGGTAATCAACATATTGCTGTCCGAGTACTCGTGTCAGGTCTTTTTCTTCGAAGGTCGCCATCCCATCTAAGAAGATGAAGAACACAATCCACACTATAAATGACAGGATTGATAGTGTCGAGATGCTGAAGCCTAACAGGATAAGCAGTTCTCCCAGATACATTGGATGTCTAACCTTTCCGTAAACTCCTGCATCGATGGCTTTTCCTTCGGTGTTGCTGAAAACAACCGCTTCAGACTTTCTTACAAAGTAGACTCCAATGATAAAGGAGATAACTCCGATGGGAACCGAGACTAAGAGCGAGATTAACCCTACCAGATTCCATGCAAAATGCAGTAAGAAGGAGTCTATTCCCCAGATTATCAAGAATACAAGAACGAAAACGACTTGTGCTCCATCGTTGATGGGGTTCTCCGCACCTAGTCCATGACGTGGCATAGAAGAGAGTTTATCGCTACTACTATTTGTTTTTTCTCAAGAACCCAATTTTATCCTTCAATCATCCATTGCTTCAATCATGGGTTGACCGCAACAGTCTGGTGGTTTCTCTCCTTTGCATATTGAGGAGTGTGTGCAACAGATTTCGTAGTCTGCTTTTATTTTGCGACCACACTTTGTACACTCAAATATTGGCATTATTAACCTTGATAGTAAGTAGAGTTTTTGATGTTAAATGTCTTTATGCATTTTTTATTTTGCTTTTGCATCGGCATGGATTCGGCAATCAATCTCTTTACAACCGAGCTACTTACAAGCCATGTAACGATGGTACCCTTATATGAGTTTAAACTGTCCGTTGAGTTGTTTTAGAACTACAATCGGTTTTTGTAAACCATTTTCGGCTATGTCCTTTGCAAGGTTTTCGACTCGTAATCTGGTAGTCGCATTTCAGTTGTGCCAGTTGCGAAAGTAGCTAAGAAAGCAAGAATGATTGCTACAAGAAATAACTCGAGCAAGCAGACTGCAGTTCTCATGTTGATACTTAGCGATTCATTTGCAATCTTAAGTTTTTTCACGGCTTGCATCAACTAGTTGTTGAATACTTACTCATTAAAGTTCAGTATACTATTATATTGAAAGAAGCCTGGGGAACCGAATCCCAAACATCCATGTCAGTTTTTGTTAGTAACTTGCAAACTCCATAGTCTTAATCTTTTTTAAAGTGAAAAAAATGTAGGTTGGATTTTTTTCCACTATTCCGTCAATCTTCCAGCTTGTTCTTTCCAAGATTTTCTTCAAT
Source organism: Candidatus Acidiferrum sp. (assembly GCA_035518335.1). GTDB lineage: Archaea > Thermoproteota > Bathyarchaeia > Bathyarchaeales > Bathycorpusculaceae > Bathycorpusculum. The sequence goes on along the minus strand of DATIXS010000141.1, from coordinate 1,527 downwards.
CCTTCTATGCCTATGAACCTTATCATGTTGCTAGAACCTTTCAACATTGCAGGGAAAGCAGGATTAACTTTTTCCATGTCAAGAACAACGTCCCCTGCAATAATGGCGTCATCAGATGTGTTGTTAAACAGAGATTTCAAGTTGAGGGTGATCTCTTCGTCGGTTCCATATTCAAAAAGGCCACCTTCCGATTCGCAGACTTGAATCCAGTCTTTTCGTTCTGACAGCAAATCAGCCAGCTTTGCTGTATCCTTCCAATCATATTGGATGAATCTAAATGAAACATCCAAGCCATGAAAACGCCCTCCAAGCTCCCGAAGCGATTCAATGCTTCGACCCGCAAAACTTGGACCGAATGTGTCCAAGTCTAAAACATTAATTTCTATTTTTCTTTCTTTCAACAATGCGGGTTCTTTTTCCTGCAACAAAATGAGGGAGTTGATGCTGTCGGAGGCGGAACCTCCTCCAATATTGATGAAACAGAGGTTTTTCCCTTGAGAATTCCTAAGTTTGGGAATCAGAGCTTCTGCTTGAATTCGGCAAATATCTCTCAAACGCATTCTCACAGTCATGGCGACAAATCCCTCGGCAACTTTCCGATCCATAAACCGTTTCACCCCTCCCCCAACGAGTCCTGGCCCGAGTTTCATCATCAACGTACTCATACCGCTCACATAAGTAGCGTTATTTTCTTTGGGAAGAAATTTACCCAATGTGAGAGATCGTTTTGCAAAGAACCTCAAGAGCGGGTTTTCTGCAAGACTTTTCGCTTGCTTCATGGACTCTTTTCCTAATGCATCAAGAGCCGTTTCATCTATGCTGGAAATGAAAAGCGGGTTGGTAATATCGAGAACTGGGAGTTCTACCCCGTTTTCTGTAAAAGCATAGCAGAGTTCAGGCGTCGGTTTCTTTTCAGAAATTAGTTTTTGACCATTTCCCATTTTCCATCCTTTATTCAATTGGCGCTTTTTGATACTTAAGTTTTCTTCACCTTATGCACTCGTAGAATTTGCTTGATTTCATAAGCTTATGACTTAGAAAAAACGGGAAAGCTCAGTTATCTTCAAATTGATACTTTGCTTGCGAGCATAGGGTTTGTTCGAAAAACTGAACTCATGTTAGAAATGTCAAGATTTGGTTTTGGTTTTCGATTGAGCTTCAACCATTTTAGAGCTCTGCGTCTTGCTAGTTTTTGCTTTTTTAAGATTGCTGAAGCCATGTGAAATGAAAAAGACGGCAAAGGATGCAAACCAAAAGAGATACCTAACGTGGCCCAATGGGCTTGTAATCCAAAAGAATGGAAGGGCAGAAACTAAGAAGAAGACGCTTACAGTTAATCTTATTTTTATTGAATGTTTCATTCTTTCCAAATCGTCAAATTCAAGCTTCCTAACCTGGGCGTCTTCATTGAACTTGTTTTGCTTAACAACCATTGATGACAAACCTGCAAGGATAACAAACATAGATCCCACATCAAGTGCATAACCTAGAGAAGTAGTAGCTGCAATGCTGTCATAAGTGCTATTG
>DATIXS010000140.1:0-4861 GCA_035518335.1 Candidatus Acidiferrum sp. | reverse complement strand
TAAGGACCAACAACGCCGTATTGATTTATCAATTTTTCATTTACGTTCATTCCGCAGCGCAATGCATTTGTGGTGTTTATGATCCACATTGTTTGTCCATTGTACAGGTTTGTGGCCACTATGCCGTTTGAGTATGCTGTTGTTGTAGTATACCACGTTGAGTACATTATGCCGTTCATTACGACCGGTGCATATTTTGGTTCGTACTGACTCGTTGACCAGTAGTGACTGTCTTGCTCATTGCCGCCGAAATCTCCGCCAACTACACCCCCTTCAGCCCAAGGCTTTGTCCAGAGTACATGTCCACTTTTCACTGAATCAGTGTATGGATTATAGTTGCAAGACACGTTGTAACCTCCCGTTGTAGCGAAGGTGACTGCTCCGTATCCAAGCCATGGTCCTGTAAGAGCGTACCAGTTTTGCACGTTTTCTGCAGAAACTGGTGTCTGCCAGTAAGATGTTGGAAGCGGAGTAAACGGATACGATGTATGGACTATTGGCTGTTGCTGTACTACGAGCGTTACTATCTGACTTTGGCTAGGGTCTTGAATAAGACCTGAAAACGCACTTGTTCCAGTGAGTGTTTGTCCTCCATAGATCAGTTGGAATGTGTAGTTGCCTGTCTTGTCGGGGACGAAGTTGAAAAATGTGCCTCCAGTAAGGTCCGACGTGTACGGGCCTAAGCTTTTGGTTATTCCATCAGGAGTTGTTTCTATTACGGTCATGTTTATGGCGTATTCGATGCTGGGCAGAGGTGCGGAAAGGAAGAAGTTTACGTTAACGGTTTGGCCGACTCCTACTGGATTAGGCGCGACGTTGATGAAGGCATAGGATGGGATGTGTGTGCCTTTAGGTGGAGTAAGTTGTTCTAATGTTCTGGGTGATAGCATTGTTGATGCTGCCATCGAAAGCATAAGCAGCATAGAAAGCAAAACAATTACAGATTTATTTTTTAGCATTTTCAATCTTTTCTCCTATAATTTTGGTTGGACAATTGCAAAAAGAAGCCTTAGTCCAACATAATTAAGTTGTATTTTTTTGTTTATAAGGTTTGCTTAATGTTGAATAAATGGATAAAACCTTAAAACTTAAACTTGCATTTCTAAAGGGAAGAGGAAAAAGAATGAAAATCATTGTAGGTCCAGCATCTAAAGAGCTTGCCGAACGGATTTCAAACTTAAGTGGTTTTGGCAGTGTACCTGTGGCTTTCAAGGTCTTCCCTGACGGCGAATCTTACGTTCGCTTGGACGGCAGCGTTCAAGGTGAGGACGTGGCTATTGTACAGACGACTTGTCCTCCTGCGCAGGATGGACGACTTTTCCAGTTAGCATTCATGGCTGATGCGGCAAAGCGTGGAGGAGCAAAAAAAGTTATCGCTTTTGTTCCATATCTGGCCTATGCTCGTCAAGATAAAACGTTCCTAGCAGGCGAAGGAATCAGTGTTGAAACTGTTGCGAGAATGCTCAAAGTAGCTGGAATTGATGAGTTAGTCACGGTCAACATTCATTCAGAATCCGCGCTAGCTCAGTTTCCGTTTCTGGCCAAAACATTGAGCGCAATACCGCTTTTGGCAAAATATTTTGTGGATAAAGGCTTTAAAAGTGCTTTTGCCCTCTCTCCCGACAAAGGCGCGATGTATATCGCCCAGGAGGCACAGGCAGTTCTTGGAGGCGATTGTGGGCATCTAAATAAATCTCGCGACCGTTTCACTGGACAAACTGTGCAGACAGCTGAAGGCTTAAACGTTAAAGACCAAACTGTCATTATTCTTGACGATATAATAAGTACAGGAGGCACAATTGTTGGAGCCGCTAAAATTCTCCGAGAACAAGGCGCCAAACACGTTTTCTGTGCTTGTGTGCACGGTTTACTGATTGGAGATGCCGAGAAGCGCATTCTAGACGCTGGTGTTGAAGAGATCGTGGGCACAGACAGCGTCCCTGGTAATGTAAGCAAGGTTTCGTTAGCACCGCTTTTGAGCGAAGAACTTAAGGCGCAAAAATAGTGCCTAAACTATTTTTTTTGCTTTCAGGCGAAAATGCTTCATTGCCGGCGGCAGAAGTTAAAGCGATCTTGGAAGTTGAGGGCTATCAATACGCGAACGCTGAAGAGCTTGATCAAGTTCTGCGGTTGGAAGCAGAACTAGATAGCGTGCAACCAGTTCAAGTTCGCTCAGCATACACGAGGGTTTGTGCCTTGGAACTTTTTGTCTCAAACGCAAACTTAGCGGACATTGTTGAGACAGCTTCCGAAACAGACTTCAAAACGGTTCTTAAAGCAGGTGAAAGCTTTGCTGTGAGAATAAACCGAATAAAAAACTATGCTGACGAAGCATTAAACACGATGGTACTTGAAGGCAAACTAGGCAAGCAAATTCTAAACAGCACTGAAGGCACAAAAGTAAGCCTAAAAAACCCAGATAAGACCTTCCTTGGCATAATTACAGATGAAAAACTTATTTTAGGCTTAAAACTCACCGATATTACCTCTAAAACCTTTTCGGAGCGTAGACCACGTAAAAAACCCTTTTTCCATCCATCTGCTATGCCGTCTAAGATGGCGCGTTGCATGGTAAACCTGGCTCATGGCAAAGAAGAATCGCTGGTTCTTGATCCCTTTTGTGGCACTGGCACTTCACTTATTGAAGCCACCTACATAGGCTGCAGGGCTGTGGGTGTAGACGCTCAGAGAAGAATGATAATGGGCACCAGAAAAAATCTGCGTTTCTTTAACATAGCTGCTGAAGGACTGGTTTTGGCTGATGCTCGACAGTTACCATTCTACAAAGTTGATTGTGTAGTTACTGACCCGCCCTATGGACGATCCTCCAGCACATTGAAGTCAACGACTAAGCAGTTAGTGCAGGATGTTTTGGTTTCAACTTATGGTTTGTTGGGGGTGGGGCAACGGATTTGTATTGCTTCTCCCAAAACATTACAGATTAAAGCGTTAGGCGAGGCTATAGGCTATATGCATGTGGAGTCTCATTTTGCCTTCATTCATAGGAGTCTAACAAGGGAAATAGCTGTGTTTGAAAAGGTGCAAAAACAATGAGTATTCGTGTGGTGTTTCTGGGAACAAGCGGCAGCGTACCAACCCTAAAGCGCAGCTTACCCTCTGTTGTCGTTCAAAGTGCCAAAGAACTTTGGATGTTTGACTGCGGCGAAAATACTCAGCGGCAAATGATGCAGGGCAAAGTGAGTTTTCACAAAAAACTGAATGTTTTTCTCACCCACTTGCATGGAGACCATGTGCTAGGTCTGCCAGGGGTATTGCAAACGATGGCGCTTATGGATCGCAAAGAACCAGTCTCGATTTTCGGACCACCCGGGATTAAGGATTTTCTGGTTTGCACCAAAGAAACCCTCAATTTTGGCTTAACGTTCCCAGTAGAAATTAATGAGATTTTAAGCGAAGGGCCAGTGCTAAATGAAAAAGATTATGTTGTTACGGCGGTAAAGTCAAACCATGCCGTAAATAGTTACTCTTACGCATTTACAGAAAAGCCTCGAGCAGGAAAATTCTATCCAAAAAAAGCTCAAATGCTAAGAATTCCCAAAGGCGAATTATGGTCAAAGTTGCAGGCAGGAGATGAAATAATATTGCTGGATGGCAAAGTGGTTAGGCCAAGCGACGTAATGGGGCCACTTAGGGCTGGAAGAAAAATTGTTTACTCAGGAGACACTCGACCATTCGATAGGTTTGCAAAGTTTGCTGAAAACGCTGACTTGGTAATACATGAGAGTACTTTTGACGATTCACTGGTAGAGAAGGCTAAGTTGGATGGGCATTCAACGCCCAGTCAGGCAGCAGAAGAAGCGAAAGCAGCAGGGGCAAAACAGCTGGTTCTAATTCATATCAGCGCGAGGTACCCTGATGCCACTTTACTTTTAGACCAAGCAAAAAAAGTATTTAACAACACAGTTATAGCTGAGGATTTTATGGAACTTGAACTCTCGCTCAAATCGAACTAAGCTAGGAGTTTTTTTAGTTTCTGAATGCTTTCAGGCACATTAGTTATAGATTCGATGATTACCGACTTATCGTAGCCAATTTTTTTCATTGTTTGCGCAAACGAGTCATAGTCGATTTTGCCTTGCCCTATGCCTAGATGCTGATCATCTGAGCCGTCGTTGTCGCTAGCGTGGATGTGAACAATTTTGTCTGTCAGCAAATTGAAAAAAGGTTCAATTTGATCTTCCAAATTAGCGTGACCGAGATCCAAGACAATTCCAAGCGGCAAGTTTGTTTCGCGGTAAAAACGAGAAAACTCTTCAGGTTTGCTCATAAAAAAATAGTATTTTGCAGGCAAATTCTCCAAAGCAATATTTACGCCGTATTCTTCACCAGTTTTGTAGAGATTTTTAATGCTCTCGACATTTTGCTTCCAGTCAGCGCCTGGATAAAATTGGCCGATGCCGGTTTTTGCTCCAGGATGAAAAACCCAAACCTTAGCATCTAATTGGCTCGCATAAATCATTGATTGCTTAAGACGTTTCATAGAGGCACTTAACATGGTTTTAGATGGCGAAGCGATGTTAATGTCTGCGAAAGGAGCGTGCAACGTGTATTCTATACCAAAGGATTTAGCAATTTCTTTGAGAATGGTGATTCTGTTTTGGTTGAGTTCATGGATACCATCATCCAAAACTTCAATGGTTTGCGCATTAATTGTGCCTAAGCGTTTAACCATTCGGCTAAATGGTTCACCTAGGCAGAAGAGCGTTGAAATGCCAACTTTGGCTTTAGACATACTACAGTTTCCTACATTGTTAATAGCGAGTTAAAAGTTATTTGTCTAAAACTCTCTTAATAACCTAATTGAAAAAATCTTGAAATGCTAATATAAAAGCAGCCAAGA
>DATIXS010000139.1:0-2591 GCA_035518335.1 Candidatus Acidiferrum sp. | reverse complement strand
ATTTTGTTAGCAGAATCTCTTTTTCTATTAATTTGTTTCCAAGGACCCATTTTACTGCTATAAAACTTGTCAATAAAGATTTCAAGTGAATATGCAAATGATCTTAGTTTAAAATTTACAGAGATAGCTGAGTCGACAAGTAGTATCAACAGCCTCTCATAAGTTGGGGCCGAGGGTTCAAATCCCCTGCCACCCGCTTTAAACAATTTGTCAATTATTCAACCTAAAAACCCAATTGCTATTCAAATATCAAACCTCAAAGTTATAACAAGAGTAAAACTTAAAGCAAAATGAGCCATAGAACCAATGCTCCCTGATCTTCAAGACCTAAAATAACTAATTGCCGAAAGTGCTGCAGCTGCTGTCCACAGTTGCCCTTCGCTTCCCCTTGGCGCGCCAGTTATTGGATCGTAGAACTCGTTGAAGTCTTTTCGTTTAATCATTATGTTCGCTGCTGCTTCAGCTTCGTTTTTTGCTTGCAGTTTTTTTAGTGCATCGATCACTCTTATCTCGACAAACGGCCAGATTGCTGAGTTTTGGTATTTGCCCATCCTGTTTCTTAGGAATACTCCAAACGGTACCCGACATGTCTTATACCATGTTACAAGTGCCTTCTCTCTGTTGATTACATAGTATGGCATAATGTTTCTGTAGCCAAAACGTGTTTTTGCAACATTAAACCCTTTAAGTACACCTTCAGAAATTTTTTTCGAAGCTGTTCCATTGAGGATCGCTAAAGCGTTGCCAAAACAGTCAAAGTGGCGATCTATTTTTAGCTCATTTCCACTCCAATGAATGCTGTCCGCGTACCAACCTAAATCTCCACAATAAAAGAGCCTGTTCACGTTTTCCTTAACCAAATTTGACGCGGACAAGTTTCCCTGCAATTCGTACATATCGGCTAATAGCATCTGGTTTGCCAAAAGGTACTTGCCTATGTAAACTGGCATTGCATCTCTCCAATCCATGCCGGGAATAAACCTATGCACATCGAGCTTATTCTCGATAAAGGCAACGCATAATCTCACCGATTCCAAATTTTCATCAAAAAACTCGTCACACCCAACAGCTACGAGCTTTTGCATCCCAATGACAAACAAAATTTCTGCATCAGCTGAGCACCGTTGATATCTTTGACGAACCACTTTGCTTACGCTGTAATCAATTACGGTCGGCATCTGGCCGTTACTTCGCTGCAACGCTACAAATTCGGACAAGTGATTTTCAACATCTTTTTGGTATCCAAGTTGTAGCAGGGCATCTTCCGAGTAAACCAGGTCTCTTAGCCAAAACTGATGATAAAGCTGGGTGCTGGCGTTGAATCCTCGGTCCGTTCGGCATGCTTTTATTACTTCCCGAGCTTGTTTCTCCTTTTCCAGAACCTCTTCCGAATCAAAAGATGTCTGCTTGGGCAAATACTTCCCCAATTACAAATTAGTTCTCGACTATAAAAACTGAAGCAGCACCATACAGGTGCAATAGGGGTTCAATTTCTCAAAAAACGAGTCAGGTGGTGGGTTTGAAGATTAAAATCTAATTCTTAATCAAAAGCCCTGCCAATGTTCCTTGCCGATGCCGTATGATAAAGCGTAAATTAGGAAAGTTACTAAGATTACGAATATGCCTAGAAAGATTGTTGTTAAAATTCACAGAAATTTCATAGAGATACCTCGGTCTATTAAAATAGCAAAAGAAAATTTAGCAGAGCATGAAAAGTACCTGCAAAAGGTATTTGTAATTTTTACTGAACAGAAGATTTCTGGCTACGTCGGTATGAATTGGTGGGCTGCAAAGGAAAGAGGAATAGATTATCCTTACGACAAAAATGTGATCTTAATATGGGTTGATATGACCAAGGAACAACGTTTGGCCACGATAGAACACGAAATACGTGAAATGGCCAAAATGTCTTGCGGCACAAAATATTACAAGGCTCACGCCATGACACTTGTAGAAATGGGTGACCTTGATCACTTGGAGAATGAAACGACAGCCGCAAGAAAGCAGATCAGAAAACTAACCTAAGCTTAATTGGTCAAAGCAGCGGCATCAAAATTCAATCTTTCTCTATCTCTCTCGCGTTCTATTTAACTCATTTCAGGTGGAGGAGGTGGAGGAATCGAATCTTCAGGTGGAGGCGGTAGAGGAGTATACGACGCGCTTGCCAGAATCAAAAACGAAATGAAAAAAATTGCAGAAACTAAAGTAAGGATAAAATTTCTTTGAGCTATCCCCACAACCCAGAAAGAGAAACTAAAACAGGATATAGCGGAACATAATAATCGACTCATTTTTTCCAAGTTTCCTCTGGTTTTATTATCGGTTTTTAGTTAAAGTGAAGCTTATACCGTTAGAACTTTTATGGTTTTAGAATTTTTAGTATTTGGGCCTGCGTGCTTACATTGAGCACATGTGAATGAGCAGAGAGTTCGAGTTAGTGAGATTAAGTAAGGTTGGGTTTGGGGGTCAAAATTTAATCCACCAACTAATTGCGAATTTAGTTAAATCAGTAATATATTCAACAAAAATACTATTGACCACAGGAATAATTGTCAGTGTTTAGCCATTTTTTATGCCACTTGAAGTTCTCA
>DATIXS010000138.1:0-11117 GCA_035518335.1 Candidatus Acidiferrum sp. | reverse complement strand
ACCGTTTTTGAAAGCGTTTTGCAAGCTACAAAACCTCAAGCCGTTGGGTACGGTTTCATAATTCAGGAAATTGTAAAAGTGGTTGTTGCTTTAATTTTGATTTTAGGTTTTAAGCAAATATTTCTTGGTGCGATATTAGGTTTAGTTCTTGGTCCAGTTCTTCAAGTTCTGTATTATGTTTTTCTTTTGTCTGATTTCTTTAAGGAGAAGCCAAACTGGGCGTACGCTAAAGAGTGGTTTAAAGGTTCACCAGCAATGATTTACAGCGCTATTGGTTCTACACTGTTCTCATTTATTTTCATCTTGCTCTTCTTGTACGGTGGATCGGTTGCAAGAGCTTATTATCAAACCGCTCTGAGCTTTACTACCGTAGTTGGATATTCTTCTTCTTTGGCGTTCGCAGTATATCCAAAATTGCTTGCTAAATCTTGTAGCGACGAACAGGTGGGTTTGTCATTTAGAACAGTGTTAATGTTGGCGATTCCGCTTGCTACAATAACAATGATTATGTCTGTATCGTTTTTGAGTATCCTAAACGGTGCTTATGGTGTTGCTTGGCCGGTTCTTATCGCATTAACGATTGATACGTTGGTGCTGGTTATCTATAATTTCTATACTTCTTGTCTCTTTGGTGTGGAAACATTTGATGCTGAAGGACAAATTTCTATGCGAAAATTGGTTAGAAGCAAAATTTTCAAGGTTTTTAGTGTCCCCTATATTCAGGCAGCAATTGCTTTGCCGTTGACGTATTTTGTACTCACTCAATTCCCTGTGGGTGGGTCCGTAGGAGTTACAGTTGAGGTTGTAGCGATACTGATCGGCGTACATATTTCAAGTTTCATTGGAGTTTACGCCTATATGAAACGCTCAATCAGGATATTTATCGCTTGGAAAAGCATAGGAAAATACGTTCTGGCTGCCCTCCCCATGGGAGTTGTACTTTGGCTACTTCCGACAACATCAACATTGCTTTCCACAATAGCCAAAGCAATTGGTGGTTTTGCATTTTACGCAGCACTGCTAGTAGCAATCGACTCAGAAGCTCGAAAGCTAGTAAATCTAATTTGGCTAGAGCTTAGAGTTTCATGGCAACAATTAATTGGCAAAAACGATAAAATTAATGTAGAAACATCTTAAAACAAGTGAAAATTAATATCTTTAGAAAGAATTGTATTTAGAGCGCTTTTTAAGTTCGCTTAAAGGGGTCGGCGTTCCATTGAAGGATGAATGTGGAATTTGCGGCAGAGTTCTAAGAGTAGCTTACATGCGTAAGTGTGAACGCTGCAAAAAACTGTATTGCCGCGATTGCATGGTGCCCGATGTCGCAACAGGCGACCCAAATGCAATGTTGTGTTTGCATTGTGCTAGGCGAGTTGTTGCCCCTGTTTCAAAAGGGAAATACGATGGGCTCGAAAGTCACCTAAAGTTTAGAGCTGCTTTCACGAGTTTAGTAAAACTTTCTTTTGCGAGAATAGATGGCTTAATCGGAAGCAGTCTTCCTACAGATGCCTTCAGGGATACATCTTGGTGGAGCAATACATCGACTAGTGCTCACGCTAAAGCTTGGTTAAAGGCAGGTTGGGAAGTGCAGGAAGTAAATCTCAAAGAAGGATCTGTCACATTCAAGAAAGTACGTGGTATCGCAGTCAAAAAAAGCGGCAGACGTAAACTTGAGATCAATAAGCCCTTCACGCCTGTGCCAGTTCACAGGCCAAGATCAAAGATACCATCTAAGACAAAAGTAGCGAAGCTTTATGCCCGAATTAAAAATATGGAACGAAACCGTGCAGCCGAGCGGCGACAGATTAAAGGATTTAAAGCTAGATCGCGTCATTAGACGAACCTTTTTAGGTAAATCACAGCATTAAGCATTAAACTAAGTGGTGCCATCGGTTGCTTGAACGAACCGTCAGCTCGGAGATTAATAGAACATATAAAGTTGTAAAAGCTGCTTTTGCCAGGAAAGACTGCAAGATAACTTTTGAAAAGCCCCCACAACAGATTTTGATTAAACAGGGGTCGTTATGGGGAACAACTCCAAAAACGGCCAAAAAAATTGTAGAAGTTAATTTGGTTTCGGTTGATTCTGAAACGCACTTAACTTGTTCATCTCATCTGAGTTCAGATTGGAAAAATATTACATTAATCGGGTGTTTTTTGGCTGCTGTATTGGTTGGTCTGTGTTTATGGATGTCTTTTGATATAAGCGCGTTTATTCTCACGCGGAAACCTAGTTTTTGGAGTTGGATAATAACCCGTAACGGCAATGTCGATTTGCAAGTGGGCCAGGCTTTTGAAAATTTAACAAAGATTCTTGCTGCTTTTCTTTCAGTTATCATTCTTCTTGAAATCGCCATTACTGTTTACGTAAGTCCTAGAATCGATAGGTTTGCAGAGGAGATCCTCAATTCGCTTTCGGTCTAAATTTGCCTCTAACTTATTTTTTTACCGCATTTCTCGCAATATGACGCAAACGATTTGTTGCCTGAGCCACAGTAAATGCAGAATTTGCCACTCTCTACACTGTTGTCTTTTGTTTCATCAAACTTGTTTTCTTGGGCATTTGGGTCATCCGATTGACTAATGTTTGATTCATTTTTGACTGTTTGACTATAGGCTTTTGTTTTCTTGACGCCTGTTGCTGTTTTAATAGTAACTGCGATTGAAATACCAATTGCAATTACAATAATTACGAATGGAATGGGATTATCTGAAATTAAATTAAGTGATATTGGCTGGACTGGCTCAATTTTAGGTTGAGAAATATTAGGGGTAGCGGTTGGAATCGATCCGCTGTTTGGTGTTGAAGTTGGTAACGTCGTATCAGGAGTGTATGGAGAATAAGTCAGATCAGGCGCAGCTGGATAGGATGCTTGTGAATCTATAACATATTGGCTGCTCTCATCTATCGGATAAACAAAAGCGCTTTTGCCTTGGAACTCATCTGGCAGATCACCAACTTTGAAGCCTACTCCCGTAGTTTCCGCATAATAATATGTTTGGCTGTTGTATGTCCAATAGGTACCTTGAAGGTTATTTCCTAGGATTCCAACCGCTAAATGATCTGGAGGGTTAATGAAAACTACCCCGTCACCTAACATCAGCATTAAGGTCGAATAAAGTATAGAGTGGGATTTGCAGTCTCCAACATCATCAACTAAGGTTTCAATGGGGAATCTTGGATAGACTTGATATGGCGTGCTTGCGTTATCGGTTTTGTACGGTATACTCTGTACAAACGCTAAAACAAAGTTTGCTTCATCTTGTGAATTGAAGCCGTTACTTGTTGAAGTGTCATTAAATTTTTGGGCGATTACTTGTAGATATTGATCATTAGTAGTGGTGAAGAAGCCAAAGTCTGATAACTGAATTTGTGTTCGCTGCGAATCAGGAACTGCCACATATGCGTTGTACAGTGTTGTAGGGATGCTCAGGTTCCATGTCCAGTGGTTTCCGCCATAATCCCATGAAAATTCTCTGTCACAACTTTGGTTTTGATCGATAGTCTGAGCGTTAACCATTCCAAACGGACGTACTATCGGTATCGACACAAGAAGTAGTAACCCTAAGAAAATCAATAATGAGATTGGTTTATGGCTCAGCAACGGTCTAATCATTAGACTCTTCAACTTCGATAACATTCATTATTCACGCGTTTAAAACTTATCCCAAATTATTACCAAGTGATAAACTGTTGAACAGTTGAGCGGTTCAATAATTAAATCCATTAGAGATATTATAGCAAAATAAAATCTAAAAATGAGAATAATTTTACAAAAAGCTATTTTTGTTTAATTATGCCATAACTTTGCTTCTTCCAAGCATCCCTAAACTTATTGTAGTAATCTATCGGCTGAAAAACAGGCGCATAAGTTAACTGCCATTCAAGACCACATTTGCATATTGCATACACTTCTTTTTTATGCACATTCGCCAAAATCTGCAAGAGTTCCTTTCTACATTTGGGACAATAGTATGGCCCGTTAACCATTTGTTTTGCGTCTTTAGTTAAAATTTTAATTCGACTACCCGGAACTTTACGCGCTTCTTTACCCAAACCCATCTTCCGACACTAACTAATTCCATACTTTATGATTCGCTCAAGATATACCATTCCATTATCAAAGAGTTATTTTGACCTGAAATTTTGATTTGTGGTTAGCGATTCTTAATGATCAATAATTTAGCTCAGGTTTTTGTTAATATAATATTTTTGAAGTTACTGGTTCATTTTTCATCAATTTTAACTCTAAAAGAGGTGTGAATTGAGCTTGGAATAGCAAAAGCTCAGAGTTTACAGTTTTTCTGCTTGGGTCTTGTGAACTATTTGACATGCTTTCGGGAGTGAATTGAACTTTCGCTATGGGAAATTATGGCATAAATGGGGTCTGTTGCCGGGTTGATTGTTTTGGAAGACTCGATTAATTTATTCTTCAAAATCATAGCCTTTGGTTAGAAATAATTAAACTTGACAAAGCAAATATCAAAACAAGCATTAGATTGAACCCTTTAGTCATCCCCATCCACTTTTCTTGCATAGGTAATTCTTCTTGAAGAATGCTGAGAAACAAGCAGCCCCCAATATGAAAGACAACAATGGAATTGTCAATAATGGAAACTCTGGAACTGTAGGGGTTGAAGAAGGTGAAGTGGTATTGGATACTGTAAAATCTATTGTCTGATTGGTTGCCAATGTGGCGTATGAAAACACTCCACCCCAGTATAGAGCAACCTTCACAACTGTAAAGTTTATGTGTTGATGACCCAGCGGAATATTGTTTAAAACCAAACTATAGTCTATTGACCCTATTGGTGTATTGGTGTGGTACCAGTTATCCAAGTTAGAGGGGTCTCCGCTCCAATGGTAAATAACCACAGTTGAGTTTAGCCAACTTGCATCATAGAATACTTCTAGCAGACCTACACCTCTACCCTCTGGTGAGGTGTTAGCAATCGCAGTTAAGTTAATGGTAAGAAGTTGGTTTACCTGTAGGTTAAATGGAGTGATGTTGTAGAAATACATATAATCTATTGCTTCTCCATGTGCAATAGTAAATGTAATAATTGGAGCCCACTCATCAGAAGTTGGCTGTCCTTGTTGAACCTTTTGAGCTGAAACATTATTCAAAGGAGCAATCATTAAGCTGGCTAAAAAAGCAAAAGCAATTAGGAATACAACTATCTTCTTCATAGATGTGTCCATTAAAGAAGTTACCATTTTCTGTTGATAAGAGGTTTTCCATCAAACAATCTTTACTAAGGTTAGTCAAAGTTTCTTTACTAAAGAATTAGCTTTGCTAATCATTGTCTAAGAGAGAATATTGGTGAATACAAAGTAAGAGTTTAGATGGCAATAAGAAACTATCAAAACTGCTCTAGTCCCTCTCGTTTAACTGTATTCTTAATCTTTTTATTCTTAACAAAAGAAATTTGAAGTAAAGTGCTAGCATTAAAGGTTAAGCGTGTTTAGAGCATATTCTGAAACAGCAATCAAGAGCTATAGTAAGCAAGCCTTAAAACTTGAAGTGAAAGAATAATCTGATAACAAGGATATTGAAATGAATAAGAGAATGTTGGTTCTTATTATTGCATTGATAATTGTGATAGCTGCAATTGCAATATATTTCGTTTCAAGTACTCCAAAAATCACTATGGCATATTCATCAAAATATGGAAATACTTTCTACAGTGGCAATAATACCTACATATTATTTTATCTAAATGTTACAACAACTAAGAATTGTCAATTTGATTTTGGAAACCTACAATTAACTTGCAATGATCAACCAATATCAGTTATAGTTGGTTCAGGCTCAAACATAATTAATTTACAAAGCGGTCAAATCAATTCAATACAGCTTAACTATCAGGTGAAAGGCAATGTAACAGGTAATTTCCAATTAGTCTATAATGGATCTTATGATGTAACTCTGAACGGATTGCCGTCTGTAGAAGTACATAATTAGAAAAACTCTTGGCGATTAGTGAAAGCAAACAGGCAATTACTCCAAAGTTAGACATTACTCAGGTATGGGTGAAAATGGCAAGGGCAAATTCTATTATCATCAGCAAACTAAAGATTGGGTAGGTAGTCAATTAGGCAAAGATTTCAACATTGACCAATTGAACACTAATACTGGTCAGACTAATGTTCTAAGTGTTCAAAAACCAAATCATGATGGTTGCAATATCCTTAAATTAAGCACAGATATTGGAAATACAAGTAATGTCAAGGGCGGTTGTCGTCTAGTCTGGTTTAGGACTTTAGCCTTCCAAGCTAATGATCCCGGGTTCAAATCCCGGCGACCGCATCTTAACTGCACTATAATTCAGGTTCGAATCCCAGAGGGCCTGTTTCAAACTTTTCCTAAGAAAAAATGGAGGATTTGCTCAATATTATAGGCGAATCCTCCGGGATTTTCCTTATCAGGAGTTCTTTTGTAATGGCTCTGCCTATTGAACTATGCCCGCCTAGGACCAGATGAAGCTAAATCTTTCAAATTAGTCATGTTGTGATTCCCCCTTTTCTAATTGACAATTTCAAAAGTCAAAATGCCAAGAAAGCTTGAGAAGTCGAATGTTTGAGTTGCCTCATAAATGAATCTCCTTGCACGGTTGATTATACAACTCTTTTACACTGATGCTTTTCTTAGCTTGTTGTTTCCAACCTCGATTACCCATCCAAAGATACATCCATCGAGGAAATCCTAGCTTCGACATTGAAACAACCGCGCTATCAGGAATGGGTTCTCCGTTTGCCAAAGCTTCAGCAGCAATTCCTAAAGCTTTGGTCTGGTTTCTAACTTGACCTCCCATTTCAGCAAGAGGCTGACCTGATATCATCCCACCGCCACCCATCGCCAACCCCCCCGCCCAGTCAAAACCTACTTGTTTTGCAAACAATCTGCATACTTCCAAAGCTTTGCTGTTATGGATTGCCTCAGGGAAACCGCTGTTTGCGATTGCAGCAAAACTTTTCTTGCTTTTTTGGCATTTGCCTTTTTCGTGTTCCGCAATCAACTCCAGTGTCTCAATTGCTTGTGAATGCAAACAATCTACGTACAATGGAAATGCAAGAATGATAAGATCAGATTGGTCAACGAGTCTAAGTAGGCTTGCTTTCTTCTCTTCAGAGCTAAGATTCTGGCAAAGGTAAGCCTTTTCAGTTGCTATACCTTTCTCATGTAATTTGTCTAGTACGAATGTTCCAAGGGAATTTGATGTGCTGTTTGGGCCTTTTGGACTGCCAACCAATAAGGCGGCACTAGTTGGTTTTTGCATCATTGGACACCTGCCTTCGACAGGGTTGAGATTACTTTCTGCTTGATGACATCGGGCTTGTCAATCATGTAAACTATGCTAGAAAATGCGGTTGTGTGTAAGTTTATTCCATTCCTGCTGACTAAGGTGTTGAAATTATTTTCACTTTCTTCATCCAGGGTTGGTAGGACGCCAATAGCGACTAATTTGGGGTTTTTATCGTATCTTATTGCGTGATGAACTTCGCCATTAATTTTTTGGAAGAAGGGGAGAAGCAATGGACACGCGTACCTATCTATGGCTTTTTTAAGTTGTGATGAGTACATTCCAAAAGTTACTGGCGTCAACAGAAAGACGAAGTTGCTTTGAAGAATCTTTCTGGGTAGATCGCTTCCAGCGTCATTGATTACGCATTTTCCTGGAGTTTTTAGCCAACAGCCAAAACATCCTAGGCAGGGTGCGATCTTCTCATCGCGCAAAACAATAACGTCAACTTTATGATTTTCTATTCTAAGAAAATCCACCAGATAATCAGAAACCGTATTTACGGTGCTCTCCTCATTTTCTGAACCGTTCAAAACCAAAGCTTTCATCTATGCACAGCCTCTAATTAATTGGCGATTCTTCATTTTTGCCAAATTTTGTTTGAGATTAGTTTTTGTCAATTACATTTCCTCAAAATACATAGAATCGGGAATAGCGATAAACCGTTCTCAACAACAATTATGAAAAATCAATCAAATTATGAAATATCATAAATATTCGACCAACCATTCCTGAACAAAGGGTGCTTAAGTGTTGGAAGCGTTGCATGATTTACTTTTTGAACTTGCAGGCGAGGATCGACTCAATATACTGTTTGAGCTCAAGAACAGACCTAACAGGCTTTCATACTTGTCCAAGAAGCTTGGTTTTACTGTTCAGGAAACCTCACGTAATATTTCAAGGCTTACCGAAGCAAAATTGGCAACAAAAAGTGCAGATGGTTTCTTCTGTTTGACGCCTTATGGTGAAGAAACTTTGGAGCTTCTTGGAGGGTTCAATTTTCTATCGAAACATCGCGAATATTTCGTGACACATACCGTTTCAACATTACCTAAGGAATTCTCTAACAGTTTCGCTTCACTTAATGCCTGTCAATTGGTTGAAGATGTCATGGTTGCATTCTCCAACGTGGAAAGCATGATTAAGAAAGCCGAAGAATATGTTTGGATTTGTTCTAATCAGATTCTTGTTAGTACGCTGCCGTACCTTCAAGAAGCGTTGAAGCGCGGAGTAGAGTTCAAATTAATATTGCCACTGGAAGTTACTCCTCCAAAAGATGCAGTTGAACGAATGTGTGATCCAATTTTTATCCAAGCATTGAAAACTGGGAGGTTTGAGAACAGATTCTTGGAGAAAATCGATGTGTTAATCTGTCTCTCAGAGAAAGAGGTTGCAGCTCTTGGGTTCTTGAGTGTTGATGGTAAAATGGATTACCACGGTTTCCATTCTGACGATGAATTATCGTTCAAATGGACTAAGGCTTTGTTCTCTCATTATTGGGATTTGGCAACTCGACAAGCGCTCCAATTTCCTGTTCCTTAAGTAACTAACCTGCGGGTTTTCGCTGATCTTAAAAAGTGGCAGATTTAGTGAAAACTCCTCCTAAGCAGCGGTTGTTTCCTGGTTTACTGTTTTGCCGAAGGCGAATTTGATTGCGCCTTTGGGGCAGCTGTCGACACATTTTCCACAGAGGATGCATTCGGAGTTTTCCATTGATTTTGTTTGAACCATGGTGTTCACATCTAAGCTCATTGAGCAGCTTCTCGTGCAAGCTTTACAGTTGATGCATTTACTGTTGTCAACGACAAGTTGTAGTGAAGGCCAATTGACCGCGTTTCTAATCTTGCGTCCAATTATCATGAACGGCGCCATCCAGCATCCAGTATGGCAGAAAGCTCTCTTTCCAACTGTGAGGGCTACTCCTGCAATTACTCCAAGAAAGCTCAAGAATATCACAAGCGATTGCACATCTTGAATTGAAATTCCATAGTATGTTTGGTAGAGCGGATCGACTGCGCTTATTCCTCCAGCTTGAGCAAACATCAAGACTATGATAGCCATCCATGGGATCCATATGGCGTATTTTATCCAGTTCTTTTTTCCGTTTGTCAAGCTTTTGTTGTTGGTCCTCATGCATAGTTCTTGGGTTGCTCCTCCAGGGCAAATCCAACCGCAGAAGACGCGCCCAACAAATAGAGAAGATACGAACAGAGAGGCAAAGACTATGAGGCTGCCGTCTATAATTCCTAATGAAGCGCCCATTATGACGAGAATTGGCGAGAAGTAGTAGTAGATGATTGGAAACAGTATGAACATTATTATTGCAAGTATACTTCTTGTTTGCTGTCGTTTCATTGTTGCCCACCTGTAGTCTGGACTAATTTTTTTGGTGTGATACACTGTTCTATTTCTTTTTGGGATATGTCTAGTTTGAGGGATCCGTTGGCGCCTTCTATTTCAAGCATTACACCTTCGACCATGTTGATGCTTGTTAGTTTGCCGAGGAAGCCTTCGAAGAATACTTGGCCGTTTTCTTTGTCAAGGAATGATATTCTTCTTACAGCGTTTTCGGTTTTCATCTCAATTGAGAATGAATGTTCTTCAATTCTTTTGATCGTCTATATCGCCTTAAACATCACTGTTAAGAAAATGATGATAAAGCAACCTCAACAGAAAATATGAAATATCATAGACGACTATGAAGTCACAAACAATTCAATGTACGGGGTTGCTGATAATTGAAGAATTTTAGTAGTTTGCTTTTTGAGCTATCAGGGGTTGATCGTTTGGATATTCTCATGCTTTTGAAGAAGAGTCCTTTGAAGTTGTCTCATATTTCCCGTGAGCTTGATTTTACTGTGCAAGAGACGTCTCGGAACATAGCAAGGCTTAGCGAAGCTAACCTGATAGTTAAAGGAGTTGATGGCGTCTTTCATCTAACTCTTTACGGTGAGTCAGCTTTGACTCAGCTTTCTGGATTTAGCTTTCTTTTCAAGAACAGAGAGTACTTTTTGACCCACACATTAAGTACCATGCCAAAACAGTTTCAAAGTAGTGTTGGAATGCTTGATGGCTCTGAGGTTGTCGAGGATGTTATGATTTCTTTCCGAAATGTTGAAGAAATGATAGCAAAAGCCCAGGAGCGGGTGTGGATTCTTACAAATCAAGTATTAGCTAGTACTATACCTTACTTGACGCAAGCACTTGAACGCGGTGCCGAATTTAGACTTTTGATGCCTCAAGACTTTGTGCCTACAGCAAGTGTCAAGGAGATAGTTAATAATCCAGTTTTTGAGAAGGCCGTACGTGCTCGAAAGCTAGATTGCCGCTTTTTAGAACAGGCTGGGGCTTTCTTGTGCCTCTCAGAAAAAGAGGTCGCGGCAATTGGATTTCCCCACGTTGATGGGAAATTCGATTACGCTGGATTCAAAGGCAGAAATGATTCAATTAATGAATGGGCAAATGCTCTGTTTTTGCACTACTGGAACGAGTCTTCATCCCAGATTCCCTGATCAATTGTCCAGTCCGTGAATTTGCTCGCGCACAGCGCTACCCAAAACGCCATCTTTTCCTGATTGACATGAAACTATTTAATACATAATTGCAGTCCCTGGCTCAAATCCTGCGAACCTCACTTTTTTCCCAACTAAAAAATCAAAGATAGTCTTTTATTAGAGCATTTCTTACCTAGAAAATATGGAAGCTATTCTTTTTGCCTTTGGTGTAATTCTAATAATCGTTGGTTTGCCCTTTTAATTATCATGCCAAATTCATTCTTATTTGGAAAGCAGGTCAAAAAACAAGCCAAATCA
>DATIXS010000137.1:0-5022 GCA_035518335.1 Candidatus Acidiferrum sp. | reverse complement strand
AAAATACTGATGATGCTCAGACGATTAATTATTACCTTGACCGCTGGGGAAGCAACCTAAAGTATATTCAGGTCATGAACGAACCTGAAACATCTTCCAGTTGGAGTGTTGGCGCATTGTTTACTGATGACGAAGTAATGTCTAACTTTAATAGTATTTATTCAACCGTTGAATCTCATCACTTATCGGCACAATTATACACCAATTTTGGTATCGGTTACATTCTCAGAACCAATCTTCCTATTGACATGAGCAAGAAACTTGATTTCGTAGGATTGGACGTTTACATGGATTCATTCCTGGTTTTATCTCCGCACATTATTCAAAATCTGCAAACAATAACTCACAGAGACGTGATAATAACAGAGTTCGGGATGTCTACAACCGATAGCTCAGCGCAAACTAACTTTATTATTAAAGGACTTAACCTTTTCAAAAGTATGGGGCTAAAAGGCTGCTGGATAGTATACTGGAACAGCGAATTTGACAACTATGGAATTCGCGGTACATCAACAGAAAAAGCAGTAGGTGACTGGATTGCTCAAAACGCTAAGTGACAACAAAGTTTTTAATCACCTTAGGAATTTGCGGTTGATTGAGAAGTTGCTTATTCAAGGCTTCGCAGTAGCTCTCATTTTAATAATAATTCAGATATTGCTTGCCAATTTGCGCGAAACATTTATGATTTATATGCCGCCACTTGGCTTTGCCTTTTTAGAAGCTATTACCTACTTTGTTCAACCATTAGTAATAGGCGTTATAAACATTGTAATAATTAATAGACTGTATAAGACTAAGGGTTGGCAGGTAGGCTTCTGGTTGAACGGTATTTTTCTGCTGCTTGCATTTACAACTCTTAATCTTTTGTTACAAACAACTTTTAACTTACAATTTTGGCCAGGCATAGCCGTTATCGATCTATTTTTGTCATTGCCTTTCGGTTGCGTAGCAAGATTTAGCAACGGTGGATGGAAAAAACCTATCGACTAACCAAAAAAACAAGAAGCGCGTTATTACCGACCATAAATAGTAAATGATGATTAACTTACTCCTGAGTTCAGGCTTAGCTGGTCAATAGTTCTAATGTTGGGTAAAGTTCATTTAAGGTCTTCGAAATCTCATCAACAAGCCCGTTTAAAACGTACGCAAAGTCTTCCGGTCTTCTCTTAATCACTTTACTAATTAGATACTTGTTTGCGGTCAAGGAGGTTCCTTCGAGCTGCCTAGTTTCTTCAATAGCTCTTTCGATAGCTATCTTGGTGCTTCCATATAAAGTGAGACACCATTGAAGAGACTGCAGATTTCTAATGTGATAGTGCCAAAAAGTGTCACAGAGGCAGTATCCCGTGTCTTTGCGATTGAGAGACTCAAACTCGTTCATTAATTCTCCATGAAGAAGCATTTCATAATACCTTATCTTACACTTGTGAGCTTGACTTCCAAAATTCAATCCTATTCTAATATCAACAGGCGTGAATGCAATTCCAACACTTGCACCGTTAATGTTGCCTCTTCTATCATTTGTTTCAAGCGTTACAAATGGTAACCATATCCCGCAAGTGTTGGGAGTGAAGCCTGATACTTGCGCATCATGCAATGAGGGTGTCAATTTTTTTTCTATTTCCAGCTGTAAAGCTGGGCACTTCTCATAAAGTTTATCGAGATTGTCAAAATCCGATTCAACGAGCGCCTCGTAATTCTCATTTGCGGGAGTTTCCCTTGTTCTTAGAGTTACAATATCTTCGAATGTTATGTTTTTGAGTTCCTCATCTTGGTCTAAGCCTGCTTCGGTGCAAAGAAACCGCAAGATTTCCTGAGCTTTAGAATTAGCTTTTTTTGAGGCGGTTTGAGAACTGGTTTGAATTAGAGAATCATGAAAATTCACGTATTCTCTCAGTTTCTGGGCTGTTGTGGGGCTTATTTGGCTTTTTTGCTCTAAGAAACGGATGACCTCATACTCTCGTATGTCTCTTGGATTTTCTTTCTGAAACTTCGGAAGTTTTAATCCAGTCTGGATTAGTACCCGATTGAAAGATGCTGCACAAAGATATTCGTATAGACCTTGAGGTCCCGCTGAATACTCCTTATAACGTTGGAGTGCCAAGATGTAGCGAATCATCTTTATGGTATCTTGGTCAAACACAAAAACTGACATCCTCAATTTCCTCCAAAAAATGAGCAAGCGGGAAAAAACAACTTTTTCAAAGCTCCTGAATGAACCCACTCGCTGTATTCGATATTTTCCATACCTAAAATATCAAACAGGCATCAGATAAATTTTCGTCATTAAGGTTATTGAATTCATAAGAAGTGAAAATCAGCAATGTTTAGACTTCGCTTTTTACCTATTGCAATTAGGAAGTAAAACAAAGCAAGCGCTTTTCTCTGAGCAGCAATAGTTACTTGTTTTTAAGTTCTCTTGGAATCCTCAATAGGATTTTATTGACAATAACTTAATATCAGTAAATTAATAATAAAATTATTAGTTACTAATTTTATTAGGAGGCATATTATGACACAAAACATTCAAGTGATCGTTTATTCAGTTAAAGATGTAGAAAAAGCCAAAGCATTTTATGGCAAGTTTCTAGACGCAGAACCGTACGTCGCAAGCCCATACTATGTAGGTTATAAGATTGGGAATTTGGAAGTCGGATTAGACCCTAACTCTAAGGTAGGGCCTATTGCTTATACTGATGTACAGGATATCAAAAGCAGTCTTCAAGAAATGGTTAAGGTCGGTGCTGAAGTAGTACAAGATGTTAAGGAAGTAGGTGGCGGTTTGTTGATAGCTCGGGTCAAGGACGTTGACGGTAACGTGGTCGGGCTAAGACAACAATCTTAACTGAGTATTTTTTTCCTGACTCTCTGAGGTTGCTTAGAGAACTCGGTTTACTTTGGGGATTTTTCTCACTAAGTAGGCAATGACAAAGCAAAGAGCCACTCCGATTGGTGCGACAGCTAGAAACTTGAGGGCCAGAGGCATGTTTATGTTTGCCAACCCCAACGCTAAACAAACAATTATGGGTGCCTGCAAGATGTAGGCGGCATATGAGTTGTCTGATAACATCTTGGTGAAGGGGTTTTGGAAATTCAGTTTCTCTCTAAACCAGACGATTAAGCCAAATGATATGGAGACGGCGAAAGCCTGCTCCCAAAACGCGTAGAAGGCAGTTTGCCAGTTAAAACCGCCAAAAAACAAGTAGACAGTTCCAGTAAACGCTGAAAAAGAGAGGAGTGCCAGAAAGACAAAAATTAGAGTTACTGCCAGGCGCAACCAAAGAGTTCCAGTTTTTGCTGGCAAGGTCATAAGCCAGTTGCCTCTGAAAGCAATCACGCCTAAAATGAAAAAGGCTATGTACTGTGGGAAAAACGGTAACTGGAAACCAAACGGATTTAATACATACCCTATTGGAAGCCAAATACGTACCAGAAAACTAACTGCACCCAAAACAACGGCAAAGAGGGCGATTGTCAGGTTTCTGGGAATTGAACGAGTTTTGCCTGGGCTTCTTAATATCAACCGCCAACCCGCATAGATTAATGTGAAAAAGAAAAGTGCTTCTATGAACCAGAGTGGCCCAAAACCCAATCCGTTAAGTGGATTGGTGAAAAGTCCGAGAAAAGCCTGCGCTGTCATCGGCAAGCCAGTTGGAGAAGCCAACACGCCAGCCGAAATTAAGGCGTATTGGATGAATGGGTCAATTAGGAAAATAAAAACTCCCACAGGAAGCCATAATCTGGTTAGCCGATCAAGTACGAATTGTCCTGGCCCTTTACGATCGTACGAGGCTGGGGTAAAGTAGCCTGCCAAAAGAAACAGTAGCCCCATAAAGAACGCTTGACAAAGGCAAGTGAAGCCGAGAAAAACGTAATATTGTGGTCCTGTCAGCTGCCCCTCTTTATAATACCACAAACCTGCAGCGCCATAGGTTATAGCTATATGTACTAAGAAGACTAATATTATTGCGAAGGTTCGCAAGTTGTCAACGAAGAGCAACCGTGGCTTTGGGACTGCAACCGTGGGGATAACGGCCTCGCCAATAAGGCGCCTTGTTTTTGGGTTTCATT
Source organism: Candidatus Acidiferrum sp. (assembly GCA_035518335.1). Taxonomy (GTDB): domain Archaea; phylum Thermoproteota; class Bathyarchaeia; order Bathyarchaeales; family Bathycorpusculaceae; genus Bathycorpusculum. The sequence continues at coordinate 951 of DATIXS010000137.1, read as the reverse complement.
CATAGTTTTCGCCTCTTTAATATTAATATTTTATGATTTTTTGATGAGTTACCAAGAAAAAACTTCGTCAAAGCAGTTAACTTCTATTTCCGTTGAAGAAGTAAAAAAAGGTTTGAAGAGTTCTCTTGAACGTCGCCGACGGCGTCAATCTTTGGCTGAAGATGAGATTTGAAGCTGGAACAAGTGGAGATGTCTCCAGCAAATCCTTTTTTGTCATTGTCAACGTTTGTTGGCAATTCCCAAGGGCTTAGCTGTGTTGAAGTATCAACTTTTGTCTATCTTCGTTTTCTAATCATAAGCGCTATTACAGCAGAGATTGTTGATATCGTGAATATTGAAAAGATTACTGAGGACGAAAATTCTGGAATTGAAGACGTCGATATTGGAGTAGGAGAACCTGTAGGCGTTGGCGTAGATGTTGTAGTTGACGGTGATAAAGGAGAAGGTGATGGTGTTGGATTTGCAGTTGGAGCGGGATTTGGAGAAGGCGAAGGAGTTGGACTTGGAGTAGGAGTTGGGGTTGGTGAAGGTGTGGGTGTTGGGTTAGGATTGTAGTCAGCTAATGGTGCTGCTGGGTCTGCAACAGTTAAGACTGGAATGAATGTAACATTTCCCAAGTTAAAATCATTTTTAAAATCGTAAATTGTTTGGTTTATTGTTTGTACATCATTTGTTCCCCACCAGTTATCTGTTACAGACACATTGAAGTTAACTTGTTTCAAGTAAAAGTTGTATTTCTGATTACTGTAAATGTTATTGTTTAGAATTATGGGTGAAATTGTCTGGCTACTCTGTGAACCTATAGTTATTCCAATATTGTTATTCGCAACTGTATTATCTTCAATAATAGGGGTTGTGGGAACATTTAGACTCCCACCGTTTCTAACAACTATTCCTCCTTGGCTCATAACACCGCTCCACCCAGTATTACCTGTAACTAAATTTCCCTGA
>DATIXS010000136.1:0-5519 GCA_035518335.1 Candidatus Acidiferrum sp. | reverse complement strand
AATTGCTTGTGCATTGGCAGCGTTACTTTCATATTCATGAGGGTCTGCGTTGGGATCTGTGACAATGCTCAACACTTGAACGTGGCTTCCGCCAAGTTGTGATATTAGACTTCCCCAGAAATTTTCGCCAGCAACTACCTGTAACTTTGTGGAACTTGGAGTTGTTGTTGAGCTGTTGAAGTATAATCCGGTGACTATTCCAACTAAGATAATTGCTATAAGTAAAATAGATATGATTAAGTAGACCTTTTTGCGCATGTGGAAGACCTCTATTAAGTTATAGTTTATAGAAGTTATTAAATTTTGCTATTTTTTTAATAACTCGGCGTTGGTTAGCAGCGAACAAAGGTTGATAGACGGCTAAGTAACGAATAATGAATCGAGATACAAATAAATCTTTTGAGTAACTTATAAGAGCGAAATAATAATGGATAATTAAAACAAGGTGACAACATGAGCATAATCAGCGTTTCTTTGCCAACAGAATTACTTGGAGAATTAGATGCTGTTCTTGGAGAACAAAAATCTGCGACTAGGTCTGAAGTGCTAAGGCAAGCTGTCCGTAGCTACTTAAATGAGTACAAAAAACTTGAAGAGCTCGAAGGCAATTTAATTGCCACTGTTTCAGTTCTTTACAATAAACAGGAAAAAAACGTAGAGCTATTTAAACTTCAGCATGAATTTGGTGATATGATAACGGCTTATTTGCATTCTCATTTGAGCGAGACTGACTGTCTCGAGGTTATGGTTATTAAAGGGCCATCTAAAAGATTAAAACAATTGATTGATGGACTGAAAGCGAACAAACCAGTCAAACAAATAAAATTCTCAATCATGACAACCGATAAAACAGAATAATTTTAGTTTTTTTCTGTCTCTTCCCACCATTTATCTCAAAACTTGTTATTGCCCAATGCCAACCCTTGTTCTATTGCAACGCAAACAGCCCTCAGCAACTTTTAGGTGAAAGGACGAAATAGACAATAGCCTGGGGATACGCTCCCGCGCCTGAATTTCAGAAAAGAAGATAAGTCTCTTTTTTTTAAACAACTATCGATTATGTCCTTTTTCAATCGGAATAGAATTTAAGTATTTATCTTTGGTTTTTGTACAAGAAACTATTTTGCTCTTCCATCTTTACAGAAATAACCATTTGGCTTACATGCGATGAGGTTAAAGTCCTTGAAAAGTTGGCACGAGCTACAAAAGCACATCTTGCTGAAGTCAAGGTCTTTACAAGCAGCCACGCCACTGGCACAATAAGGTCCAGGCAAATTATTAACATCAGGTAACATCTTTGATATTTGCTCTCTATTCATGCTCTGCATCATTTCTGGAGTTACAACTTCAACAAATTTACTTCGAGTTCTTCTCTTAGGTTCTGCGCAAACACTCTGAAACTGCACTGGACACATTGAACATTTGCATTTTGTTAACGTTTCAATAGTAAACCGAACCTTCCCTCTTTTACGAACCAAAAAACTCAAAAATTCACTCTCCTATTTTCCAAATAGGGATTCAATTCTTATTGTATAGATTGTTTAGTCATTAGAAGTTAATAAATTTTTGTGTTTATTTAATAAAGCGGCTTGCCAGTCAAATTTAAAAAGGTTTTTCTAATTTTTGTGATTGTGGAAAACCAAAAAGGATATTTATCCATTTTTAAGCCATAAAACGGTTAAATTACGCATATTTCTTGAAAACCATAAAACGCTTAACGGTAGTTTCCTGTGGTTTCTTTTTGTGACCACAATGATTTAAATAACGAGAATTTGGAATTCATATAGAGGGTATTTTAGTGAAAAATAATGTTTTGATCGCGTTAGTTTTGGGAATAATCGGACTAGTGCTTTTAGTTGGAGGCGTAGCCGCTTCCATCAATACCGTCTCAACTATGGTTAAGTGCGAAGCATGCGGAACAACGGTAAGCAAAACAGACATCTCAACCATTCAAGTAGTAACACCCGACGGCGCGACTCATTGGGCTATGTGCCCTACTTGTGCAGCTGAACTTGCAATTTACTACCAAAACGACACAATAAACGCAAAATGTTTTGTTAGCGGAAGATCGATTCAGATAAATGTAGTCAACGGAAACTTTACTTCTGTTTCAGTTTCCCCATCGAGCAGCCAAGACAACGTTCAAGTTGTAGAGGGTGCAAACGCGATAAACGCCGCAGATCTCATGAGCGGGATGAACGCTGAAAAATTTGTATCAACCACAGCTTACGCAAATCAACTCCTTCTGCAAAATTATAGCTCAAACCCAAATGCCATAACTAGAACTCTTCAGCAAACTTTCTTTATGGGACGCACAATGTTGCCTATGATGCCGCCAACTTATCGTGCAGTGCAAATACCTACAATATATTATGCCTTTATGATTGTAGGTTGTGCGATATTTGCTGCTGCTCCAATATCATGGAAGTTTTCTCAAAAACCGAGATAAACTATAGAGTTTTCAGATCGTGAGACTTTTAAGTATCCAATGCCAGCCTTGTTCTCTGCAACGTATTCCCCAAATTCTATTCCCGATCGCTTTCCCACCTAGTTTGTCAAGGATAAAAAGCGATTGAAGAAATTAGTTCAGCTAGCTGATCTGCGTAAATTAGGTTCTGAACAAAGTTGAGGATAAGACCCTATGCGCTTAAAGCGCAGAGGCTGTTCAAAATGAGATGATGAGCGGGCTGTTGTTGGCTAACACCGACAACACAGCGTTATATAGCTTGCACGTAAATAGGCTTTTGGCTTGCCACACACCGCCCTCAATAAATAAGAAATTAGAAAATTGGTGAAGGATTTGGATTTTGCTACTCTAATTCCCCTCTGGATACTTGAGGGATTGATGGCCATCTTCACTGCCTGGCTCGTCAAGAAAGGCGCAGAAATCAAGACTCCAAAGGACGCTTGGAAAGTTCTTTTCCTACTTTCAATGATGGCTCAGATGTTTATCAGCGTTGTACTTTACCTATACTTTCCATCGGCACTCCCCGAAATAGCATTGCTAGGCTCGTTTTTGATGATGGTCATAATCTTCGCTTTAGGTGTTATGTATGCACTTGATGAGCCCAAAACCTTGGATGAAACTCTAGCAGGCAATGTGCGGTTAAAGTCCCTAATAATTTTATTGATCATCGTCTTGGTCCTACTGTCTGTGGTCTTCATGGCCTGGACCTTTGCACTCATCGGGGGAACAGCATCCACGGCTGGTGGTCTCCAAGGAATTTTCACCTCAATAACAAACTCTTCGAGTTCTTCCTGGTTCATCTTCATGATGTCCGCCGAAATGGCAATAACACTTTATTTCATTAGAGACAGATTGCCGAAGTCATTTACCTGGCTCATTGCATCTCAAGTTATTATAATGGTTCTTTCTCCAACAGCGATTGTCAACTTTGTTTGGGCCAGCGTCTCTCTGGCTGTCGGCAGCGCAATAATGACTTTTCTGTTCATATATTTCTTCAAGCTCCTTCATGAAAACCAGACCATAAGCAAAGGTATCCTGAATTATCTCCTCTTCATCACACTTGCCTATGCCTTTATGATGATAGGACAATTCATCTGGCTTCTTAACGGCGATGCCGCAGTTTTTGTCTTATCCATAATAGTCGAGATGGTGGTTTACTTCGGAATAATATTAGATGAAAAGAAGCTTATTTCTTCCAAATCGGTAAATTGGCAGTCAATGCCGTACTGGGTAATTAGCCTTCTCTTTTTAATATTCGTTGTAGAGTTCTTTATGAGCGGGGTCATGGCTATCCAAGTAAACGGCCAAGGCTTTTTTAAAGGAATTATATCTTCTTCAACAACGTGGCCACTTACGCGAATATTGAGCGCAAGCTTCTACGTTGGAACGATGACTATTTTCACGGCCTGGCTCATCAAAAAAGGCTCGGAAATCAAGACCTTAATCGACGCTGGCATCGTGCTCTTCCTCCTCTCAATGATAGCTACGACGTTCATCAGTACAGTCGTCTACCTATACTTCCAAACTTTAGTTACACTTCTTGATCTGGTGGCCATTAACATGGCGATGGCTGGAGTCACAACTACTGCCATTCTTTTTGCAATATGCAGGGGAAACGATAGCCTCCTGAAGATTGCGGGGAGCAACATCAAACTTTTTTTCATCGCCTCGATCATCGCCTTAGTAATGCTTTCTGAAGTGTTCATGGGCTGGACCTTTGCGCTCCTTGGCGATACGGTATCGATTTCTAGCGACCTACAATGGGTCTATTCAGCCCTTATTCATGCTACGAGCTCTTTCTGGTTCATCTTCATGATGTCCGCCGAAATGGCAATAACGCTTTTCTTCATAAGAGGCAGGCTGCCAAAGCCATTCGTCTGGGTCATAGCAGCTCAAACCATCATAATGATTCTCTCTCCAACGGCGATTGGCAACTCTCTCTGGACCAGCATCTCTCTGGCTGCGGGTAGCGCCGTCATGGTTTTTCTTTTCATTTACGTTTTTGAGTTCCTTTATAAGAACCGGACCACCAGTTCAGGTATCCTGAACTATCTGCTATTCCTCATGCTGGCCTATGCGTTGATGATGGCAGGCCAGTTCATCTGGCTTCTTAACGGCGATGCCGCAGTTTTTGTCTTATCCATAATAGTCGAGATGGTGGTTTACTTCGGAATCGTTCTGGATGAAAGACGACTTGTTTCATCCAAATCCGCAAGTTGGCAAGCAAAGCCGTATTGGGTTTTCGGTTTCCTTGGGCTCCTTTTCGTGGCGGAGTTCTTCATGGGTGGGGTCTTGGACATCCAAGTGTATGGTGCAGGCTTTTTCAATGGGATGATGCTTGCCTCTACGGCAGGATCCTTTGTGAATGCCTTAAGTGCGGGCTTTTTCAATTTCATAATGTTCTTCACCAGAATAACCATGTCTCCGTGGTACCTGATTATGATGGGCATAGAGATGGGCGCGCTTGTAGCCTTCAGAATTAAATATGTACGGGAGCTTGAGACTAAGGTAAGGCTCCTGCTTTTGATGCTCGCTTACGGCGTGTACAGTATACTTCTGCCCATATTCTTAATCCCGTCCAACCTCCTTAGCCAGACCCCGTGGCTAGGCTGGGCATCTGGGATAGGAAGCTCAGGTGCCATACTTCCAACCGTAGTAATGGCGTTGCTCGGCACATATTTGATCAGCGGCTTCCTTTCCTTTCTTTTCGGTAGCAGACAACTATGCTCCATAATGTGCATGGCTCCCCTCATGTACCAGGGGACCACTATAGATGCCATGAGCTCATTTAGTGGAACTTCTAAGTTTGCGTGTAGGCTCCACAAGAACAAGATATCATCCGCCTATAAGGTAACCGTATCGGCGGTGTGGATTTCACTGCTGGCCGCAGCTTTACTGTCCTACTTGACATCTGCAGGAATTTTAGGAATCTCCGTCTTCGGCATGGATCCCGCCTACTTCCTGTACATGTTCTACTTCGGATTTCTCTGGTACGTTATCTGGATGCTAATACCCTTTGTCGGAACATACGGCTGCGTCTCAACTGGCATGT
>DATIXS010000135.1:0-4560 GCA_035518335.1 Candidatus Acidiferrum sp. | reverse complement strand
TGGTGTGAATTCGCCTTTTTCCGCTTTTAGCAGTGCTAAGTCGCTGTATGGGTCTGTTCCGACGATTTTGGCGTTGAATGTTTTGTCGCCTTGCCCAATTCTTATTCCGTTGCATCCTTGCAATACATGGTTGCAAGTAATTATGTAGCCGTCTTTAGTTAAGACGACACCTGTGCCGCGTGACATTTGAGCTTTAACGCTAACTACTGACTCTGAAATTTTCTTGATTAATATGCTTGTTGCGTCTGAGAGCGATTTGAGAACCTCTAAAGGATTAACTATTTGAGTCATTTCATTCACCAAAAGACTATATGTCAAAATGGTATTTGTTGACTAAGGAACAGCGAAAGTTAGTCACAAAAACTTAGGCTGGAAACATAAAAGGTGAATTGCCGTAGTAGGCAACATTCTGGGCCAAAGCACCCTTGGACGCGTGCGAACTTTGACAAATCTTCCCGATATTTGACATAAGCTGGTATGAAGCTTTTAACGCCAAGTTTAGATTATTGTTAGTTAAAAATTTGGCTTCAATGTTTAGTGCTGTACCTTGAACGTTTGCAGATATTTGTATGCCCCCATCTTCGGTAATCCACTTCAACGTGACACCTTGATTGTTTTCTGATATGCCAAGCCACCGCAGAACACCGAACCATTTGCCCTTAAGCGCCAAAATAAGCTGCTGCGTCATGAGGTCTGAAGGAAGAAAAGTTTGAATCAGAGGTGTGACCGGCTTCTCATTACGTGATTGGTGTAGCTTGAGTTTAGTTACTTTTGGAGTTACTCTGTAACCTTGAGGTTCTTTTTTCACTATACCCTCTTGCTCGAGTCGATTAAGAATGCGAGAAAGCGTTTCAGAATGCAAACCAGTTCTTCTTTTTAACCCATCGAATGTAAATATGGCTAAGTCTTCGTTTTCTATTAGTGCCAGTACATCAGCATCTCGTTCGGTAAGAGAGTAGTCGGCTGGAAGGCTCTGCCAATTAACATTCAGAATAGGAATCATTAACCTAATCTTAGGCTGAAGAGTTGCTTTTGAATATTACTACATTCTCGCCTAAAAACAATGGACATTTACCCAAAAAATCCATCTAAAACGAAGGATTGAAGTTTGTCGTGATTTTCAGAAATCATAACAAGAAAGCCATTGCTCTAAGTAACAGGGCTAATATACCTGAACAATTAATCTATTCTGACTTTGAGCATGGTTCCAATTAGAACAAAGGGGAGAGAAACGGCATTACCCTGCTTGGCAAAATCTCGCAGACGATAAACGCTTGGTCAGCAAAAAAACTATTAAAGTACACTCTATATCTTTCTGCAATCATAATTTTCTTCGCTTTAATTCTTATCCCACCCATCCTCGGCATTTTAGTCAAAATTCCAACAATCCAAAATGTCCTTAATCAACCAGCGCTGATGAACACTGCTTTGGGCGCAATCTCCAATTCTTTCAGTATAGGTTTAATTGTAGCCGCTTTGGACCTCCTCGCGGGAGTACCGTTGGCATGGCTTATTGCCCGTGGAAAATCAAGGTGGCTAACTGTTCTTGATACGTTGGCTGACCTGCCCTTTGTTGTCCCAACAGCTGCTTTAGGATATTCACTTTTACTGTTTTGGAGTTCAGGTGGAGGAATATCATCATTTTTTGGTGGATCCCTTATTTCTCCTGGGTGGCTATTAGTCATGCTTTTGCACTTTACTTTTTCGTTCCCAGTTGTCGTCCGCATTATGGTAGGTGCAATGCTTGATTACAAAATGGAGTATGAACGCGCGTCAAGAACTCTCGGGGCTCCACCCTTAACCGCATCGAGAACTGTCACTTTTCCAATAATAAAACCATCGTTGATTGCAGCTTTTTCACTTGCATTTGCCAGGTCGCTCTCTGAAACGGGTGCGACGTTTATTGTGGCAGGCGCAGTTTTCATGAATGGACCTGTTTTCTTACAAACCCTAAGCAACGAGCTTAAAAGCGGCACCATAACTCTGGCAACCTATCAGGGCGCCACAGTTTTCGCCAGCATTATTTTAATTGCTGTCTCATTATCGATTTTCGCTCTAATACGCATTATTGGACAAAAAATAAAGTTGCCTTTTGGTCATGGATTGCCGTCTTTCGAAAAAAAGCTTAGCTACAAAAAAGCTGCTTGGTCACGAAATAGCATAGCATTATTTGTTTTTGTAGTCATAGTTTTGGTTCCTTCGCTTTTCGTTGCGTTACCTGCATTCCAAGCAATCGCTAGTGGGACCCCCCTAATTCAGGCCTTTAGCGGTTCAGGTGTATGGGCGAGCTTTTGGCAAAGTCTGCTTTTGTCGTACGGTCTAGCAGGCATAGTGACTGTTTTAGGAATTATGCTCGGTATCCCGATGGCGATTCTGCTTGCACGTAAAACATTTGGGAAGTGGCCTTCGGCAGTTCTTGACTCATTAATCAATGTTCCAATAATTGTTCCCTCTATTGCTCTAGGTGTTTCTTTAAAGTTTTTCTGGCAAGGTATTTCAGGGATGCCGGACTTTTTGCTTTTAATATTTGCGCATTTAGCTATTACTTATCCATACTTTGTAAGGTCCATGTCTTCAGCTATGGAGAGAATAAGCGTTGATATGGAAGAAGCAGCTAAGACATTGGGCGCTAAACCTTTCACTGTTTTCAAATCAATTGTGTTGCCTCTAACAAAATATTCGATTCTTTCAGGTGCAATAATTGTTTTTACCAGAAGCGTAAGCGAAACAGGTGCAACATTGGCTGTTACGTCACACTTGCAAACGGCGCCTGTACTGATAGTTAATTGGGTTAATTCTGTAAGAGGTGTCATAGCGCCAATTGCGGGCGTCAACTCGTTAACCGTTGGTTTGGCCTGCGGCATTCTGATACTTTTCAGCTTCATGATATTGTTGATATTAAGGCTTTTAACTAGAAAAGGAAAGATGTAGAATGGCAACCGATAAAAGCAAATTAAATCGTTTTAAAAGGAGACTTAACTTATGCCTGACGTTAAAATAGTAAATGTGACAAAAAAGTATGGAAATGTTTACGCCTTAGACAATGTCACCTTGACTATACATGATAAAGAATATTTCTCTTTACTTGGTCCAAGCGGTTGCGGAAAAACCACACTCTTGAGACTAATTGCTGGGTTAATCGAGCCTGACAGCGGAGAGATTTATATTGGAGACCGCCGGGTCGATAAAGTACCACCTGAGGATAGAGACATTGGATTTGTTTTTCAGACATTCGCATTGTTCCCGCATATGACAGCATGGGGAAACGTTCTGTACGGACCTAAAGTTAAGAATTACAATGAAAAGGAAGCAAAAATCATAGGTCACGAAGTGTTGGAGCTAGTTAAGCTAAATGAACGCCTAAACGCTTATCCCAGTGAATTAAGCGGTGGCATGATGCAACGCATAGCTGTAGCTAGGGCGCTTGCAGCAGGAGCTAAGACTCTACTTCTTGACGAACCATTGGGGCAGTTAGATGCTAAAGTTCGAAACGAAATCCGTTATGAAATCCGAAGAATGGCAAAAGACCTTAAACTAACTGCTATTCACGTTACCCATGATCAATCAGAGGCAATGTCCATATCCGACAGAATAGCCGTTATGAAAAAAGGCAAGATTGTCCAAATCGGTTCACCTCAAGAACTATACATAAAACCAAATAGCCTTTTTGTCGCTCATTTTATTGGCGAATCAAATTTTCTAGAAGGGTACATTACTAGCAGCAATGGTATAGCAGAACTAGAATTAAGGGGCGGCTTCAAAGCTAAAGCATTGATAACAGGAATAAAAGCTGGTGAGAGAATAGTTTTGGCTTTACGCCCTGAAGTTTGCTTAATGAAAAAAGGTCTCAATCCTAATGAAAATGCGCTCTTAGGAAAAATCGAAAAAGTTACATTTGAAGGGACTTTCATCCGATATGAAATCCACCTTGAGAACGGCGACCATTTTATAATAAACAAACCATCGTTAACCGAAGAATGGATGAATGTAGGCGATGATGTCACAATAAGTTACCCAATTGATAAAGCGCATGTCTTCATGAACCCTGAGGGAGGGTTAACTCAAGAAATTGCGGTTTAAACAAAACTAAATTCATTCAAAAGCCATTTAAAACTAAGAAAATTCAGTTTAAATGTTCCATTCAAAAGCATAACAGTGTTTTAGGTACTTGATAATCCTAATAGTTGCAATACTTCCTGTTGTGATAAATAAAAGTAGGAATAGTTTTAAGGTCGAAAATAAAATACCGAAATATGACAGTCTAAAATTTTAACAAAAGAGTTCAATCTTATTAAATGGTTAAAAATGAAAAGATAATTTCATGTTTATTGCTTTAAGAATCCCAAAATGTAGTTTGCGGAAATATCTTAGAAAAATAAGACTTGATGCTCTCTAATCGTGTGATAAGCAGATTAAAACGCTTAACTTAGAGTTATTTTTTCACCTGTGACTACGTACACGATTGATTCGCAAACGTAAGTGGCGTGGTCAGCTATCCTCTCCAAATACCTAGTCATCAATACACTTGAAATTACGCATTTGTTGTTGTTCTCTTCTGAT
>DATIXS010000134.1:0-5807 GCA_035518335.1 Candidatus Acidiferrum sp. | reverse complement strand
CGTCTCTTGGTAAACCTTGATAGCTGCCAAACACTGTTAATTCCGATCCTAGTATTCTTCAGCTTGTTAGCTTTTGATCCAGAAGCAAACAAGGTAAGAATGATTTACGATTTTGTATTTTTGGTGTTATTATATTTTTTTACTGAAAACGACCTTAGCAGAATGAACAAGCACAAGTCCAATCCAAAACTTGCCTATCTTTCTTCAACAGTATTTTCTAACGTGCCAATTCCTTGGATCTCTATGCGAACCACGTCGCCCGCTTTTAGCCATTTTTGAGGTTTCATAGCCATTGCCACACCTGATGGCGTTCCTGTGGCAATGATATCACAAGGCTCAAGGGTCATAACCCTACTGAGATGATAGATTATTTGTGCGATACTAAAAATCATGTCACAAGTGTTGCCGTTCTGACGGAGTTCGCCATTTATCCATGTTTTTATGCTTAGGTTTCCTGGGTCAGGCAATTGATTTGCCAATGTAATGCATGGCCCTGTAGGTGCGAAGGTGTCAAAGCTTTTGCCTGAGGTCCATTGACTGCCTTTGAACTGGAAGTCCCGAGCCGAGACATCGTTAAGTATGGTGTAACCGAAAACGTAGTTAAGTGCCTCTGACACGGGAACATCTTTGGCTTTCTTGCCTATGATTATGGCTAGCTCACCTTCGTAATCAAGTTCCTTAACGAAGGGGCGTTTGATAATTTTGTCGTTTGGTCCTGCAATGGTATTCTGTGGCTTGATAAAAATCACTGGTTCTTCTGGCTGTTTTTCCTTGGTTTCAGTCACGTGTGTGGCAAAGTTTAAGCCCAAACATAGAATTTTGGGTGGTAAAACAACTGGCGCTAGAAGTCTTATTTCGTTTAGGGGCGTTGCGATTTCATTGAAGTCGCTGCTTTTTGCTTTTGTGAGCAATGTTTCTGCTTTTTTCTGAGCCGTTTGGTCTGCGATGAAAGCCTCTAACTTGCTGGGTAAATTTGTTTTGAAATGTTTAGCAAATGCCAGGAGATTTAAGACTTTATCCGGTTGCATTATGCCATAGAATTCCTTGTTTTTGTATTTGTAGCGGGCTATCTTCAAGTCATCTCACCTATTTACGAAGGGAGTAAAGTGTTGTTGGTTAATTGGAAAAACGGTGTATGAAAGGCTTTGGGTAATAGTTTTTCAAGAACGAAACCGATTGGTTTTTGCAAAAAATAGGTTGAAAACCTATTGATAGCGCGCCTAATAATCTTCGGCAAAAGCATAATTAGACTTTCAAATAAATATCATTCAAACATAATAATTAAAGAATTAACATTTGGTGGGATCGATTTGGTAAAGGTTCAGTTTATAGAGCCACCTAAGGATTACTGGTTCGTAATGGGCGAGTATCTTCCTCCACCTTACGGGATTCTTGAGCTTGCAGCATATTTAGAAGAAGAGATGAAAGACGTTGAGATCGAGGTCCTTGATTGCCAAGCTATGTCCTTGGACTGGCCCGGACTTGAAAAGCGTATAAAGATGTTTGATCCGGACATTGTTGCTGCAAGTGGTTTAGCTACCTGCAACGTTTACATCACCGCCCGAACTCTGGAACTTGCGAAGAAACTCAAGCCCAATGTTGTTACTGCAACTGGTGGGCAGCACTTTACTGCTTTAGCACAGGAGAGCTTAGAAGCCTATCCTGAAATCGATGTCATAGTTCGTGGTGAAGGCGAGGAAACACTTCTGGAATTGGTCAAAGCGGTGAAAGAGAAATCAAACTTTTCAACTATCAAAGGCATCTCTTTTAGACATGAAAAACAAATTCTCCACAACCCTCAACGCCCACTAATAGAGAACCTTGATCAGTTGCCTTTTCCCGGATATAGATTCGTTGAAGACTTTGCTCATAGCTACCACTTTTCAATGATGGCGGGGTCCAAGGCCAAATATGGAATCGTAGAAGCCTCTAGAGGATGTCCTAATCACTGCAGCTTTTGTTCTCAGTGGAAACATTGGCAAGGTGCATGGCGCCATAAATCTGTGAAACGCGTAGCTGACGAAATGGAGTATCTCTATAACAACTACGGCAGCCGTCTTCAATGGTTAACTGATGACAACTTTGGTTTGAACAAACGAACCGAAGACCTCTGCGATGAACTTACCAAACGAGATTTCTCCAAAGACATAACCTGCTTTATGCAAGTACGATGCGACGATGCTGCAAATAACCCAAGAATTGTAGAAAAGTTGAGCAAAGCAGGATTCACCTATTTCTTACTAGGTGTGGAAAGTCAAAGCAAATCAACTCTTGATAGTTTTCACAAAGGAACTAAACCGGAACACGCGTCCTTGGCAGTAAAAAACCTCAAGCAAAACGGAATATTTTCTCAAGCAACATGCATCGTGGGAAACCGCCAAGACACAGCTGAATCGATAAAAGGATTGAGAACATTCATTCATGAAATTGATCCCGACATAGCCATATTCATGGTCTTGACTCCTTTTCCAGGAACAGACCTTTACGAAGAAGCGAAAAGCAAAGGCTGGATTGAAGATTATAACTGGGCTAATTACGACATGGTCCACGCAACCATGCCTACTGAAACCTTAACAAGAGAGCAGGTCCAACATGAACTTACGGAGTGTTACAAATCGTTCTTTGGCTCACCAAGCAGACTGTTGAAGGGCACTTTCGCAAAGAACAAAATTAAAAGAAGAGTGTACCGTTACATGGCGCACCAAGGAGTTATAAGACAACTAGAAAACATTGTCTAAATTTGCTGATTTCATGTCTAAAAAAATAAAGTTACGATTCGATTCAAGTCTACTGTTCCTCATCTGTATTTCTTTCTTCGGGCTTGCGCTCTCTTTCGTATTTGTTTTTCTTTCAGGAAAAATCCCTGACAATTTTGAATTTCGAAAACCTCTTATAGGCTTGATTTTCGGTCTCCTCTGCGTAATGGGAACATTCGCCTCGATTTATCCAGATCAATGCTTAAGAGTATTAGATTACGAAAAAGTGACTATCAATAGAGAGAGTTCAAGAAAACTGCATAGTCCAACAATTCTTGGTCATCATCCTGTGTGCGGAAACTATTTTGCACATGTTTTAGAATTCAGAGGTAAGATTCTGTGTGCGACATGCACAGGCTTCTCTGTCGGCGCAGCCATGGCTTTGATCGGGATCGGATTATTTTTCTTCGGGCCACTGAGCTTCGGACCAGCTTTCTTCGTACCTTTAACGTTAGGCGTCTTCGGAGTATCAATTGGACTGTTGCATTCAATTCTGCCAGGTTTCAAAATCGGTTTTTCTCGTTTCGTTGTAAGCACATTTTTTGCTTTGGGGTCATTCCTAATAATCGCAAGTGTAGACGTTGCACTGCAAAACACTTCAATCGATCTTTTCTTCGTTTTGTTGAGTATGCTTTGGCTTGTAACAGACACAGCTCTTTCTAGATGGGACCATCGTAGGATATGTGCTGAATGCAATTTAGAATCCTGTGGCAAAAATTCAACTTAAATTTGGCTCGGCCTTGGTCGATTCATCCTGTAGACTGCACCAGCGATCAAGAGAACTCCAATTACGATCACTACTACAATCCAAAGATAGTTAGTAGATGCACTGATCCAACCTTCCTGTTGCGCCAGAAAAAGAACACCATATAATATTACTATTATTCCAATAACCAAGCCAACGATTGCGCCGCCATTGGGAAGGCCGAAGCATTCATTCTCAGCTCTTCTGCGCTCATAACGACGTGACTCATATGTACCAGTGCGCAAAGCAGCACCGCATTTAACGCAAAACTCCGCAGAATCATCGTTTAATGTACCACATTTTGGACAATAAACCATCTAATTCCTTCTCCGAGGTGGGTTTTGTTTAGTTCAGCTAATAAGGTTTTTCATCAATTCACCAGCCTAAAATCAAAATCGGCATACAAGAGATCCGTCACTACGGAAAAGGTTTGCAAAACCGATTTCAGCTTGGCACACACTATAGTTATATAATTAATCAATTTCATTTGAATTGGTGGTTTCATTGGCATTTTCAAAGTTTCTTTCAAGCGAAATAATGATTAATTTATCTGCAGGGCGAATATGGGAGATAATCACAGATTTTAAGAAATTTCCACTCTGAAACCCATTTATAAGACGGGCAACTTGAGAAATCAAAACTGGGTATAAAATAGAAGTATTAATTCAGCCTTCTGTAACCAAAGGTTTGACCTTCAAACCCAAAGTGCTAAAGGTTGACTCAAATCGCGAGCTACGATGGATGAGCAGATTGTATATCCCTTTATTGTTCGATGGCGAACACGCCCTTATTATTACGCATTCGAATGAAAGTTCAGTTTTGTTCATTCAACAAGAAAAATTTTAGTGGTCTTCTAGTGCCTTTCACTCGTGGCCTGTTACAGGATACTCAGAGGATTTGCCGAAATGAATACAGCATTAAAGCTAAGAGCAGAACAACAATAGTAATAAGCATGGTAATAGAAGACCAAACTTCTTGAAAAATTTTATATCAACCAAAAAGTTCAATTTCATATTCAAAATGGCGGCTCTCAGGTTCAAGTTCGTAATCTAGACCAATCCAGTTTAAATATCCTTCCATCAATTCTCTCCCTCGTTTCAACATGCTTCCTTCTAAGCTCTTAAGACTGAACCCTATTTGGTTTTGTTCATTTACTATTTTTGCTGATTGCGCAGTTACGTTGTCCCAAGCCCCGATTTCATCATCAACAAGCCTCAAGCCCTTTGAATCAGAATATGTTCTAAAGAAATGTGCTCCCTGTTCATTTAGAATAAAGACTTTTCCAAGATCAGTATGCTCAAGTTTACTAAAGTTCAATTTTACTTGAATTCGGTTTCTCTTCATAACATATGTAACTATTACTGTTCCCTTATGGGGTCTTTTAATAAAGCTAGATTTTATGCCAAACTTTGGAAACAGGCTTCTCACAATTAAGACTGGTCGAACCAAACGCTTGTGCTTCTGGTACTTCAAGCAAAAAAAGTCTGATAATTTTCGAATTCCAGGCATTTTGAGTTTAAGATTTCGGAATCTGTCTCTGGTTACCAGGTCCATAAGAAACTCTTTTCGGATTTCGACGCCGTTTCCGAGCCTTCGAACATAAAGGGAGGACGAGCCTGAAAAGACTGTTTCATCGGAATATTTAGCAATCGGAACCCCAAAACCTGTTCCTTCCCCGATAACGTCAATTCCATCGAAGAGAAGAACCAAGCCCTTTTGTAAATCGGCTATTTTCATGTTTTGTGGATTAGTATTAGAATAAACTTTAAGGGAAATCGAATCCGAAATGTCGAGAGTGTGTTGGGTAGCTTCCAAGAAAGGTGAATTCTCTCTTTCCTCTGACATTTCCAGCATACCGAAACTTCCTTATTGATGTTTAAGTTTCAGCGTTTAGTCTATTTTAAATATTCTCTATTTTGGCAAGCAAGAATTGAAAATGAATGAATTCTTAAGCTTAGAAACCTGTCCTTGATCCTTTTTTGAGGTAAAGAAACTAAAAGTACTAAGCGACCTTTAACTTGCGTCTCAACCAATCTGAAAATTTTCCGTAGACCCCGCCTAGCCCGATTTCCAAAATGGCAGAAGCTGCAAGACCAATTAAGGCAGCATCAAGCGACTTGGATGTGTAAAGGTACACAGGTGTATAGGCTATGGTCCAGAAAATAGCCATTGCGATTGCATCAACAACGAACTTTTTATTTGCGACAGCTGCTACAATTTTGTTCTTCATGTGTTAGCGTAAAGACCAGAATTAGTTAAAGATTTTGACGACACTTGGATAACGCCGCGCATTTTGCTTTAGAAAA
>DATIXS010000133.1:0-4053 GCA_035518335.1 Candidatus Acidiferrum sp. | reverse complement strand
CGATAACCAAATATACGCATACGGCACCGGACCCAGCCAAACAACGGTTAACGCACCTAGTGTTGGTGTAACAACAGCTACCCCAATAACAATTACAGGAACAGTTACCGACATCTCTGCAGGCTCAAAGCAAGAAGCTGTAGCAGCTAACTATCCAAACGGTTTGCCATGTGTTTCTGATGCTAGCATGACTCAATTTATGGAGTCTGTTTACATGCAACAGCCAATCCCCCACAACGCTACCGGAGTTCCAGTTGTTCTAAGCGTTATTGACTCTAATGGCAACTACCGAATTATCGGCACCACAACAAGTGACGGCACGGGCGCATACGGCTATACTTGGACACCCGACATACCAGGCGATTACACAGTCATCGCAACCTTCACCGGTACAGCATCATACTACGGATCTACTGCTCAAACACATTTCCACGCGAGTGCGATCCCTGCAACTCCAGCACCAACAGCTACACCTGCTGCATCAATGGCTGATACTTACTTTGTTCCCGCAATCGCAGGTCTATTCGTCTTAATCATCATAGTCCTCGCACTAATCGTCATGATGATGCTAAGAAAGCGACCATAAGAAACATCAAACAAAAACAACATTTCCCCTTTTTTAATTCAAAAATATTATTTAAAATAGTTAGTCTGAAAAAAACTATCGTGACTGCTCTTTCTATCCTGCCAATATTATATAAACTCTAATTGCTGCAATAATGAAGAATACGATAGAATCGTTGTATTTCTCTGATATGTAAAGCTGCTTTCTTTCACAAATCAGCTGAAATTGATTTACATGCAGAAGAAAGTTAAGTCTTTCAGGGGAATGAGGCAGTGCTGATCTTTCTCGAATTATCCAAAGCTGCTTTTGTTCTCACAACCATTTTTCCCAAGTACCTCGCAGAGTCTATGCCTTCCTGATCTTTAGCAAATTCTCCCTTCTCCCGTCCAATAGAGAATGCTCGCCCACCGCTTGGAATAGTCATCCCAACAGCTGTCATGAATGTAATCATCTGGCTGCAAGTGCTTGAAACACCAGATCGACGAGCAACAGCGATTACTCCGCCAACCTTCTCTGCAAAGTCTTTTCTTCCTCTGGCTAAAGCGAGAAAACCTATTCTGTCAATGAAAATCTTCATTTGAGCCGTGACCCCTTGGAAATAGGATGGGCTGCCTAATATGATCCCGTCCGCTTTCATTATCTCTTGGTAAAGGTTTTCGCCGTCATCATCGGTGATGCATTTCTTAGTGCCAAAGCATGCCATGCAGCCGGTACAGGGCTGAATATGATAATCGGGAATTCTAATTAGCTTTACTTCTGCGCCCTCAGCTTTCGCAGCGGCCAAAGCTTCCTGTATAATCATGTCTGTGTTGCCGCCAACTCGTGGACTACCGCTTAATCCAATAACAAGCATACTTAGAACCTTAGAAGCTCACTCTTCAAACCGATTGATTAACCATTTGGTCTGAACGGCACGCCTCCATAGTGTTCTGCAAAAATTAGACATTTAATACTAAACACTTTCTGCTTTAGCTAAGGTTTTTATGATGCATTAGAAATTATCTTTCCCTGCAACACAGCGGGGCTGTCGGCTAGCTTGGTCTAGGCTTGTAGACTTGGGCTCTATAGACTCCGGTTCAAATCCGGGCAGCCCCACCATTTTGGATTCAGAACCACAAAGACTCAAACTGCTTTCTTGATCCAGATCAGTCTTTATACTGCTAGGCTTACCTGTGGGGTTTATTTTTGAGCAAAGATTCGAACTTAAACAATTCCATTGAGGGCCTTGTTTTGAGAGAGTTAACGGAATGCGTCCATTCTTCCTCTTTAGGTATAATGCTTTCACGGATCTTCAACTCAGTTCTACACCTCGCTTCATAGAATTTGCTTTAATTAATTTTTATCAAAGAAACGTAAAGGAATCGAAGGATTTAATTTTTAAGGTTATTCAGGGGAGATTGCTAAAGAGAGTTACCTTTTGGCAGGTTGGAGCCTTTGACCCAATCAAACAGAACTATCACATTGGTGTTCCCAAATTCATTAACTGTTACGATGCCTCGCTGCGCGAAACGAGCTACTACCAGCTACTACCCGATGAGTCTTAAGCCTACTAAGACCCGCTTCCTTTACAACATATTTCTGCAAATATTTGCCCTGATGATTAATCAAAACGTTTAGCACTTTCTGCTCTTCAGGAGTCATTGTTTTCAACAGTATCTCGCAGCTACTTGGAGCAGCTGAAACACTTGAAACAACAGGAGCAACCTAGGCAGGAGTCCTATCAACTGTTGCGCTGTTGTCTGTCGTTTGAGCTGGAGAAGTTGCTGGCATTTGAGGATTGCATGAGCCTCTGTTTTTAATGTATCTTAGCTCAGGAAAAACCAAGTAGAAACGGCTCCGAATACGGCAACTGCGGAAGCTACTATCAACAAAACAGGAACTATCTAGGTTTGTGGACAGCCAGCCCTACCACTTCATTTTCAATCAAATTGGAATTTTCAATTAGGCGAATGAGTGAAGCCCTGAAATGACAAATGAGCTTAGTGCAGTAATAACTGAAAGTACGCAGGAAAGTACCAATAGCCACTTGGTTGTGTTTTGTTTTTCCTCAAAGTAAGAAATTTGCCCAACGGATAAAGTTAAAAACAGCACAAGGGTTAAGGTTTCTTTCAGGTCCCACGACCAGTAGCTTCCCCATGCTATTTGAGCCCAAAGCATTCCTGTAAGCAAACCAAGAAAGGTTAAAAGCCACGCTGTTACTCCCAAAATAGTTGTTGTTTTTCTTGAATTTGCTTTTCTGAGTATTATTGCCGTAAATAGAAAAATGAATATGTAGCCAGCTACTGCCAGAGGCGGGTGTATGTAGATCATGACTGAATCGAGTTCAAGTTGATGCTTTTTGTTTGTCGTTTGTGTTCCAATTGGCGTTGGAGACGGTTTGGCGGTTTGGTTTGGCGTGGCTGTTGGAAATGCTGTTGGGTTGTTTGATGGTTTATTTGTTGTTGAGAGGGGAGTTGAGGTTGGATTTGATGTTGGGTTAGGGGTTATATTGGGGATTACGGTAGGGATGGGAGTGTCAGCTGGCGCTTGGGTCGGCAGAGGTGTTGAGGTCGGGGAAGCGGTCCCGTTGATTGTTATGGATGGGTTAGGAGAATAATTGTCTGTTAAAATTACGTTTCCATGAGTATTGGTTCCGGTCGCAGTTATTACTAATTGGTCAGAACCCATGGAAGTTCCAGTAATTTGCCAAGTAGCTGCGGCAGTACCTGTTGATAGTGATCCAATGTTATAAGTTGGCTCGTTTACTGAAAAATGATTGTTCTGAGCAGTCAAAGTTGCCGTGACGCCTGATAACTGACTGTAAGTAGGTGCATTGTTTATGTTTTCAAGCATTATAGTTACAGTTAATGTTTGACCCACTTGAATGGTGGATGGGATAATGTTTTGGCTGTTTCCTTCTAGAATGTCTAATTGTTGACTGTAAGCTGAACCATGGCAAAAACTGCATTGGTTTGAAGAAATCGAACCAGCAGGTGCCACAATCAGGGAAAGTAAGATTACCGCCGCAACCGCAATTAGAACATAAGATGTCTTACTCATTCTAAAACTTGGTTTAGATCTCTTCGTCACTTGTTAACCTCAAGGGCTCTGTTGTTTAACAGGTGCAAAAGACTAGTTTTTATGCATTCTTGAAAAACCAATTGAATTAATTTGAAAAGTTAAGAGAACAGAATTTGGGAACTTTTTTTGTTCTTCTCGCCCGAGTATCGTTTCACCTGTTTCTTTTTGTGATGCTCTGATTGAGTTGTCTCTGGTGAGGGAACGTTTGGGTTTTCTTTTCATTCGTGTTATTTTCACCTTGAATATTTGGTTTTCTTTTTTAAGAAATTGTTATTAATATTTCTTGAGAATATACTCGAAAATGTTTCTGACTTGATCGTTTAACAATTCAGTAGTTGGCGATAGTGGTTTTGTCTAGGAAATCCTGCTTTTCTAATGGATTAACGATATATTTTATGTTACGTCAATTATCTTAGATGCGGTAATCT
>DATIXS010000132.1:0-8558 GCA_035518335.1 Candidatus Acidiferrum sp. | reverse complement strand
AGAAATATTCTAGTCCCGCTTCCTCGAATTTGACTTTCCAATTATTTTGGTATTCTTCTTCGAATATCTTACGAAAATCCGCATCATAAGTTTTGGAAATGGTGTCTTTAGCTCCAAACCACACATGAAGTTTCTGGTCATAAGCGTAAGTGAAACAAGCTTTGGCAAAGCTAGAAATGGATTTGTCAGTATTGTGGATGCCTTGAATCACGCCTGGACCTTTAAAATCCTGAATAGTTCCACGCCAAAGTTCCTTGCCGGCAGAGTTTGTAAACATCATCTCTGCCTTTCCTGCTTCTGGAACTCTGTACTCACAGTTCTTGTACACATCTCCGTATGCGTGTCTTCCTATATGGATTGGTTTCTTCCAAGATCTGACTGCTGGTGGAATATTTTTTACTAGGATCGGTGCCCTGAAGACCGTGCCATCTAGCGCTGCTCTTATAGTGCCGTTGGGACTACTCCATTCCTTCTTCAAGTTGTATTCTTTAACTCGGTCTTTGTTTGGAGTGATAGTAGCACATTTTACGCCAACACCGTATTTTTTTATGGCTTCTGCAGCTTCTAGGGTTATTTTGTCATCTGTCTCATCTCTCTTTTTGAGTTGAAGATCATAGTATACTAGGTTCATATCGAGGTAGGGTAAAAGTAGCTGATCTTTGACCATTTTCCACATTATTCTAGTCATTTCGTCTCCGTCTATTTCGACAATTGGTGCCTTAACACTTATTTTGTTCATTCTTATTTTCCACCATTTTATTTTACTGTGTATGAGAGAAGTCCGCCCTCATAGAGAATGTCTTTTTGTCTTTGCGAGAGATTGTATGTTAACTCTATTTGCAGGTTCTTGGTCTTGTTTACTAAAATCACTGGCTCATTATTCTGGAGTTTCTTCTTGATATCTGGAATTTCGATCTCATCACCCTGAGCTATTTTGTCGTAATCAGCCATATTTTTGAAAGACAGTGAGATTATTCCGAAGTTAACAAGGTTAGCGGCATGTATACGCTCAACTGACTTGGCTATGATAGCTTTAACACCTAGGTACATTGGACACAAAGCTGCGTGTTCTCTTGAACTGCCTTGACCATAAGATTCGCCTGCAACAATAACGGTATGCAAGCCTTTCTTTTTTGCTTCCATCGCTCTCTTAGGGAATGCAGGGTCAATCGGTTCGAAAACAAATTCTGAGTACTTGGGTACATTTGATCTATATTTGAGCCTTGCTCCTGCCGGCATTATGTGGTCGGTGGTAATTTTGTCTCCGACTTTTATTCCAACGATACCTTTGATTTGCTCAGGCATTTTGTCGTTTACCGGTGGGGTGCCGATATTTGGTCCTCTTGCAATTTCAACGTTCTTATCAGATTCTTTGGGGATGATGAACATCGAATCGTCGATCAGGAATTTCGTTGGCATGCTAATGTCGGGGTAGTCGAAACCAGCAGTTCGGGGATCAGTAAATTTACCAGTGATTGCAGCTACTGCTGCGACTTCAGGGCTTACAAGATAGACTTGGGCGTCTGATGTTCCGCTTCTTCCTTCAAAGTTTCTATTGCTTGTCCTGAGAGACACACCGGTTGTCTTGGGGCTTTGACTATTGCCGATACAGAATCCGCATGCTGCCTCCAGAAGCCTTGCGCCAGAATCTAATAGATCAAGAATATAACCGTCCCTTGTCGCCATTTGGAGAACTTGTCTGGAACCTGGTGCAATGCCGAACGATACGTCAGGATGAACTTTTTTGCCCTTCATAATTTTGGCTACTGTAGCTATTTCTTTATAGGAAGAATTTGTACAAGACCCGACCATTATTTGGTCCACTTTTACGTCTTTCAGTTCGCTTACTCTAATGATGTTGCCAGGGCTGTGTGGTGCTGCGGCAAGTGGTTCAAGCGTGTTGAGATCTAGGTCGATTACCTTTTCATATTCAGCGTCGTCATCAGCCTTCAGCTCAATCCAATCTGCTTCCCTACCCTGTGCCTTAAGAAACCTCTTTGTCTCCTCATCTGAGGGAAATATAGATGTGGTAACACCCATCTCAGCGCCCATATTTGTGATTGTTGCTCTTTCAGGCACGGTGAGGCTTTGTACGCCAGGTCCACCATACTCGATTATTACGCCGACATTGCCCTTTACAGTGAATATCTCTAGCATCTTTAGGACCACATCTTTTGCGCTGACCCAGGGGTGAAGACTTCCATTTAGATTTACTCTGTAGACTTTTGGACACGTTATGTAGAATTCCCCACCTCCCATTGCTACAGCTACATCTAGTCCACCTGCTCCAATAGCTATCATACCGATGCCGCCTCCAGTGGTTGTGTGGCTGTCAGATCCAAGAAGCGTTTTCCCAGGCTTGCCAAATCTTTCTAGATGAACTTGGTGGCATATTCCGTTACCTGCTTTCGAATAAATAATACCATATTTAGCAGCTACCGTTTGAAGGTACTTGTGATCATCAGCGTTTTCATAACCCACTTGGATGGTATTATGATCAACATAGCTGACAGAAAGCTCGGTCTTCACTTGTTTGAGACCCATGGCTTCAAACTGCAGATATGCCATGGTTCCCGTTGCGTCCTGAGTCAGAGTTTGATCAATCTTTATGCCTATCTCATTTCCAGGTACGTATTCTCCTACTACCAGATGTTTTTCCAGTATTTTTCGAGTAAGGGACTTTCCCATAAACGTCTCATCCTATGGAAAGATTTGTCTTTCTTTTGTACATATAAAGGTTGTCAATTTATGCGACCACTACCATTTAGTATTTACCTAAACTCGAAAAGCTTTGATTTTTACTAAAGGAGCCTCAAATAGAGCATTCTTTTAGAATCCAATTGTTTTTCTCCTTTTGTTTCGAAAAAGCGTTTTCTCGGAACTGCAAATCACTCCTAACAAAAAATTCATCTCAAGAGTCATGAACTATTAACAAGGGGTCTATTCCCGCAATGTTTTTGTTCTAATAACTGCAAGCTTCTCTTTGTAGAGCAGAACGTATTATAAGTGAAATTTAATGTTAAACAAGCAAGAAAATGCAAATCCTATATGGATAAGTCGAGAGTTTACAAAATGCAGTGGATGCCGCAAATGTGAAATTGCTTGCTCCTTACATAATGAAAATAGAATTTGGCCTGAAGCCTCCAGAGTTAGAGTTTTCATGCTTGTTCCAGGCACCGAATTTCCTCATCTATGTACTCAATGCGAGGACTATCCTTGCGTCAAAATTTGTCCATTCAAAGCGCTTTATGTAAACAAAGAAACTAGCGCAGTTATGGTTAAAGTTGGGGAATGCACTGGCTGTGGCAAATGCATCGATGCTTGCCCAGGTAAAGTTCCTCATATCCATCCGCAAACCAAGAAGATTCTGATTTGCGACCTTTGTGGTGGCGACCCAGAATGTGCCAAAGTTTGTCAAGAAGGAGGATGGAATTGCCTAAAAGTTGTTGAACGTGGAGACCACGAGTTCAAACTATATTCGCGGATTCCAGAGGAGACTGCCAGAAACCTTGCCACTAAATTTTATGGTGAAAAAGCTGAGGAGTTACTATAATGCTTGGTTACGCTGGCAAATTCTTGGAAGTAGATCTCTCTAACTCGAAATTCAAAAACATTACTCTTCCCGAACAGTGGCTTAAAGATTATATTGGAGGCAGAGCATTAGCGGCAAAAATCCTAAGCGAAAGGCTCATCAACGATTGGGAGAATGTTGATCCGCTTGGACCCGAAAATATACTGTTCTTTATGACTGGCCCATTTACAGGTTATTTTCCAGGAGGCAGAACATGCGTAACAGGTAAGTCACCTCAAAGCAATGGTATGGTTGGCTCAACTGTTGGCGGAGAATTTGGGGTTGAGCTTCGATGTGCAGGTTACGACGGGATAATCGTAACAGGTAAAGCCGGGAAACCAGTTTTCCTTTTCATTAAAGACTCTGATGTAGAAATAAGAGACGCAAGCCGTATTTGGGGGAAAGATGGCAAACAAACTGACACCTTATTGAATCGTGAGTGCCGACAAGTGTTGGCTGAACGTTATCCGCACATGGGCGTTTGGAAGGAGCCAGCGAAACTCTATATTGGACCTGCAGGTGAACAAAAAGTTCGCCCCTCAGTAGTTATGGCTAAGTGGACTCATGCAGCAGGCTACGGCGGTTATGGAGCAGTTATGGGTTCAAAAAACCTCAAAGCTGTCACTGTTAAAGGAACAGGACCTCTACCTGAAGTTTCAAATTTAGAGAAAATCAAGCAGATGATTGATGAGGTCTGCAAAGGCGCTTATGGTAATGTTTTATGGCGCAGGTGGGGAACCGGGGGAGGTGGCTACAGCTTTGGCGCAGAAACCAGCTCGGAACCGATTCGGAATTGGCAAGAAGAGTGGCATGATCAAAAAAGTTATGGGGTAGACCAATTTGAAAACAAGGTCTGGGTAAAACCAGCATGGAGCGATTTTGGCTGCCCCACAAACTGCTTGAAAATCAGCTGTATCCATTCAAGCAAATACAAAGGAGCTATAACCGACAACCCTGATTATGAACTTCAGGCTTTTCTGGGTCCAAATTTAGGCGTGTTTACTCCTGAAGAAAATGTGTATTTGTCTTCACTTGTTGAAGATTTAGGGCTTTGTGGAATTCAAAGCGGCAGCGTTTTAGGTTTTGCAGCCGAATTATTCCAACGAGGCATCTTAACCAAGGATGATTTAGGTGGTTTAGATCTAAAATGGGGTAATGTCGAAGCTTTTGCAGCTTTAGCAAAAAAAATCGTCAAGAGAGAAGGCATTGGGAACTTGCTAGCTGAAGGTACATATCGAGCAGCCATAAAACTTGGAAAACTAAAAAACAAAAACCTTCTACCCTACACGGTCACTAGCAAGGGAATAAGTATCGGCGCACATGGCATTCGAAGCGGAAGAGATTTCTCAAGGGAAATAGGCTACGCGTGCAGCGTGCAGGGCGGCGACCACACATCAATGACTGACGTACCTATTGACGGATGGGGAAGCGAGATTTGGACAATATTTAATGATTCAGCAGTGATGTGCATTTTCACGTCATTCAGCATATCACCAACTTTCAGATATGAATTCTACACTGCAATTACAGGTCAAACTTTGACCCGAAAAGAATGGCTAAACGGCGGCGGCATAAAAACTCTGCAGATACAAAGGGCACTTTTGCTTCTGGGTGGACCAGATTTAAAATGGAATCCAAAATTCGATGACGACAACCCAGAAAGGTTCTATGAACCGCTACCAACAGGACCATGCAAAGAACAATCCGCTGACAAGGCAAGCGTAAAACAAAAAATAAAGCAATACTATGAGCAAGCAGGCTGGGACAAGAACGGTATCCCAACGGCTGAAACCCTTAGCAACCTAAAGCTAGAATACATCGACAAAAACCTGAATAGACTACGCGACAGATGATATCTATTAAATAAAAAATAGCAGACAAGCCCCAAAAACTTATAATGCTTCAATTTAACCTGAAAAACAAGCAAGTGCATTGTCGTAGTTATTGTCTGAGTATCCCCAAATTTACTTAAAATTGAGTTATGGGATCTGCCAAATCTAATCTCGGAATATGAATTGCGACTTCAAGAAGAAAGAAAGAGTTTGGAAAAATGAGTAATGAATTGTTAAATCTTGATTAACCCATAATGGTTGGGTTAACATTTTCTTCATTGATATGATGCATTACATGAATTGCTAAACCTGTAGCTGCCCCAGCAGAAAGCCCAATCAGCAGATTGTTAAGCCATCCGAGTTGTCCAACCAAACCCAATACAACTAGTGCATCAAAAACTAATGCGACTGCTAAATAACCTACACACCACATTTTGACGCTCATTCCACGCGGCTTTTCGATGCCAATACCACCCAAGACACCGATCATTATTATGAAGCCAATTAATGCGAAAATCCAATCGTAACTCATACTTTTCACTTGTTTGTCTGGCTAAGTTGATTTAGAGCTTAATTAGTTTATCGAATACGAACCTCTTATAACGATTGATTGCAGTTTATCAAGGTACATAACGTTAACTTTTTTACCTTCAATCATGTCTCTTAACCATCTCCCAGGACGTGGATAAATTAACAAAATTCGACTCCAGACACAGTCATAAATGGGCTCAACTTTTGTTTACAAGGCAACAAAAACTCAATCAAGCCTTAACAGCCATAACTGAAAACGATTTTGATTTAGCAAAGCGTCTGTTTTCTCAAATATTTAATGGATTTAACGCCAAACAAGCTGATCCAGGCATGGCTGGATCGCTTTTATATCATATGGCCATGGTTACAAAAATGGAGTCTGAAACACGTATGCTACTTAAAGAGTTACAAGTTGATTTACCTGAAATAGCTTTCAAAGTTGACAACATTTATGAAGACTTTGAATCTGACTCCAAAGAACTAACCAAAGAAATAACTTCTTTTAGCTTGTCGTCTAAAGAAATAAGATCAAATCCATACCTTGGAACAAACGAAAAAATTAGTCTTTTCAAAAACCTAAATAAAAAAAACAAAAAAGTTGAAAGCCTCTTAACTACAAAGAAAACCGAGGCGTCTTTAGAATTAAAGAGGCTATTTCGTGACTGGTCTGAGCAAATTATTCGAATGCGCCTAATTCAGGAATTTGAGACAATCAAGGGTTTACTAGTCATAGATGAACTTGCGAAACGCATAGACCTGACGACTCTTGAAAATGCAATGAAAAGGGTGCAGGACAAATTTGGTCAAGAAACTGTGAACATAGCACTTGATGTCACCCTTAAAGTTGGATTGCGAAGGGAAAAACTGCAGTCAATTATGTTGAGCGATCACTTCATTAACTATACTATGTCCACGGAAACTCTAGACGGTCACATGGAATTCTTGAATTGCCCAATATTTGGAAGCCATAAATTCACCCAAGAAGAATACGGCATAAACCCCCAAGTGTCTTCTTTGTTTTGTACTCATTTCTGTTTTGCTCATGCCAAAGCAATGCTAGACACGGTGCTTCCGTTCCCATTTGCACTTTGGCAACCTAAAATAATGGCAACACATGGAAACTGCGAATATTACTTAAAACTCGCTCACTCAACAGCGACGAAGACGTCTGAACGGTTTGTTCCTCTTGTCATGTCGTGGAATGTTACCCGAGAATGCAACATGAAATGCTCACATTGCTATATTAACGCAACAGACAAGAAACTTAACAATGAACTAACAACTCAAGAAGCAAAAAACCTCATGGATCAAATTTACCAAGTTAGCGCGCCACTTCTCATTTTGAGCGGTGGCGAACCTCTTTTGCGCCCAGACATTCTTGAATTAATAAGTTATGGCTCAAAGATAGGGTTGAAGATGGGACTAGGAAGCAACGGAAGCCTAATTGATGAATTAATGGCAAAGAAACTAAAAGAAGCAGGTGTTGCAACTGTTTCCGTCAGCCTGGATTCTAACATCGCAGCCCAGCATGACGAGTTTAGAGGAGTAAATGGAGCATGGGAAAAAGCAGTCCAAGCCTGTAAAGTTTTGAGAAAGAACAATGTCCTCGTTCAAGTCAACACCACGTTAACCCAGCAAAATTACGACCAGATAGACGATATCATGTCACTGGCTGAAAACATAGGCGTTGAAAACTTTCATTTATTTTTCCTTGTTCCAACAGGGCGAGGAACCAAACTGACGGACATTTCACCAGAAAAATATGAAGAAATGATTTCAAAAACCTTCGCTAAAACTGCCAATCACAAGCTGAATGTCCGACCTTCTTGTGCTCCCCAGTTTATGAGAATCGCTAAAGACATGGGTTTAGATATGCGGCAGTGGATTCGTGGCTGTATCGCCGGACTGTATTATTGCCGCATTTACCCAAATGGTGATGTAACTCCATGTCCCTATCTCCCGGTTAAGCTGGGAAACATTCGGGAAAAAAGCTTCAAAGAAATTTGGTTTAACTCAAAAGTTTTCAAAGATCTCAGAGAGCCAAATTCGCTCAAAGGTAAATGCGGCGCATGTGACTATCGCTATTTATGTGGTGGTTGCCGAGCCCGTGCTTACGGTCTTTCAAACGACTTCATTGATTATTGCGGAGATCTCCACGAACCAGGAGAGTTGAAAAGCGATTATCTAACAGAGGATCCATGGTGTGTCTATAAACCAAAAAATGCCACACGAAAACCATAACTATGGACTAATAAGAAAAAGGGTTAACTGAACAGAGTCAGACAGAAACTATTTAAGACATGGGAGTCTCTCAAAAACTTTAATTAACAGTGAAAATGAGCTTGGCAGCCCTCAACGAAGGTATACAATAACTGTGGACCGCCAACCAAGAAATCGAGGCGACGAAATGATAAGAGTCCACAAATCGAAAAACTCAAAACATATGCTTAAAGGAACATCACTAATTGAAACAGCAAAAAGACTTATTCAAATCTTAATCGCTAATTTTCCGAGACTATTTAGACAAAACAATTTACTCTTTTCTGAAAGTTAAGGAGGCAACCAGAATTTCAAATGTGGGGCTTTCAAGAAATTTCTGGGAACTTTTCAAAGAGACATCATTT
>DATIXS010000131.1:0-3343 GCA_035518335.1 Candidatus Acidiferrum sp. | reverse complement strand
CAAGAAACAAGGTACTTTTTTGACTATATTAGTTAGGGGAAATTCAAACCCTATAGCCCCATGGAAATGGCACCAGCATTACCCTCTTTTTTCTATATTTTAGGATTTAACAAGCTAATCGTTGAACTTTTATTTTAAATTCGCTATCTTAGAGGAATTTTGAATTAAGGTTTTCCATTTTTTTCTGAAATAGTCCATATTTTTCTGTGAACAACTCGGATCATATTATAATGTTTTTCTACCTCTTTGACATCGACTTTGAAGATATCAGCTATCGTTTTTAACTGTTCTGCGAGTTCAGATGAATCTAACCTGTCGTTTCGGTCTTTTAGAATTCCAAAGAAATACGCGAAATCCGATTGGTTCAAACCACCCCATTCATGAAGAAGCTTGATTCGTAGAGCTGCCTTTTCAAAATCCCAGCCTACCCAAGAACCAGCACTATCAATCGCTAATTTGACGTCTGGAGTAATATCGTCAACTGATGCCTCCTTAGGGTTTCCAAATTCATGAAAAAAGGGATACTCATGTTTATGGTTAATATTAATTTTGCTAACATCCGCAATACGGCCCTTACGGATTTCTTCAAAAATCACTTCTTTCATGGTTATATGTCTAATTTTGGCTTCCTTTTCAAGCTCAGCGAATTCATCCTCTGTCAATTCCATTTCAAATTTTTTGCTTTGTTCTGGCATGCTTGATCATCTTATCATGAATAATAATCGTCTAGGTTTCGCGCTTGATAAGAATGTTTCCGCATCGAGGACTACATAAAGCCAACTAAAGAAAAAAGAGAAGCAAAGGTTGACGATCGTAAATCTGGTAAGATTAGGGCTAGATTGAGGTCTAATTTTGAAAAATGGTTTAATTACAAATTGACAACGGTCTTAACAGAGAACAATTAGCAGAGGCAAATAAATGGAAAACAAAATCAAAGCTTTAGGCTTGCTATCATTGATCGCAATAGCAGCAATAATAGGCGGCGTCTTGATGGCAGCAAACGCACAAACCAATTCCACACCCACCGCTACACCTACGGCTACACCGACTACAACACCTACACCTTCAACTACAACCACGAATACTAACGGTATTCCAATAGGAGGCAGAATGGAATTCGGCGGTCCGGGCGGATTCCATGCAAGAAGTGGATGCGGCGGTTTCGGTGGAAGATTTGCAGGAGGTTTCGGAGGGATTCAAGTCAGCGCAGACTTTACGAATAACGTGACAAACATTGCGAAGGCTGACTCGAACTTTACAAACCTGCTCAACAGCGGCTACAACATCACGTCGATTACGCCCGTAATTAGAGAAGTGGTCGACGGAAATGGAAACGTAGCTCAACAGGCGACTAGCGCAATCATCATGCTTTCAAACGGAACGACAAACAGCACTACAGGTCGTGCTATTGCAGTTGTGGATCTCACAACAATGCAAGTAACGAAAATAGTTACTGACATAAGAACAGTGATTCAAGGAACATAGCAGTAAATTGCGTTTCAAATGATGGCACGAAGTTGGGGAAGTAAGTTTCTTTGCTTCCCCGCTTTCCCTTTTTTATCATAATTGTTTTCGCAGGATTCGCCACTTGAGGTAAATATGGATTGAATTCCTTATTAGTACTATGAATTTAAAATTCATGCCATGACTCACGACGAAACTGAACATGAAACCAATTACTTAATAATCAACTAAAATGCAGTCACATAGTCAACAAATACTAAATCTCCAGTTTCATAATATCTAATTCTTTGAATTTTTAAGAGTTTATTTTTAGTTGTTGAATTACGGGTATCCGCAAGTATAATAGAAATGTTTATCGCGTTTTTCTTCTGCTAAAAATTACAGCCACAATCGCTACGGTGGTTACAACTTCTAATTAAGAACTTTTGAATTGTTTAGGCGCTAGATATGTTATACATTACCTTTTTTGGGGGTTAAATATAATAACAAAAAGCGTTACCCTTCTACCGAGGAATCTCAACTTTGAAGCTAAACACACCCATCATTATTGTCAACTTTAAGACTTATCTCGAATCGACAGGCCAAAAAGCTGTTGAATTAGCAAAGAACGCTGAAAAAGTATCTGAAGAGACCGGTGTCTGCATTGTTGTTGCTCCCCAATTTTGCGATATTGCAAGAATTGCAGATGCGGTTGAGATTCCAGTTTTCTCACAGCACATTGATCCGATTAAGCCTGGAAACTCTACTGGCCATATACTGGCTGAGGCAATTAAGGATGCAGGCGCTGTGGGAACATTAATTAATCATGCTGAGCGGCAGCTTAAACTTTCTGAGATTGAAACAATCATCTCTTTGACTCGTGAAAAAGACCTGATTTCTTGTGTGTGCGCAAATAACGCAAATACAAGTGCTAGTGTGGCTGCCATGCACCCTGACATTGTATCCTTTGAGCCGCCAGAGTTGATTGGCACTGGAATTCCCGTTTCCAAAGCTCAACCTGAAGTAGTC
Organism: Candidatus Acidiferrum sp.; assembly: GCA_035518335.1. Lineage (GTDB taxonomy): Archaea > Thermoproteota > Bathyarchaeia > Bathyarchaeales > Bathycorpusculaceae > Bathycorpusculum. The sequence continues at coordinate 871 of DATIXS010000131.1, read as the reverse complement.
AACAACACGGTTAAGCTTGTTAGAAAAATAAACGCTGATGTAACCATTTTGTGTGGGGCAGGAATAAGCCAAAGCGAAGATGTTTCAGCAGCACTAAAGCTTGGAACTCAAGGTGTACTCGTTGCAAGCGGCATAGTAAAAGCGAAAGACCAATATAGTATCTTACGTGCTTTTGCCGACGCAACAAAACATTAATTGTGTGACTGTCTTTGAAAGTTGAAGCTGAATGTGAATCCTGTTTACTTTCGAGGGGTCAAGTGGCAACATACCAAGCCACAACCAATCCTGCCTTACGTTTCAGATGTCTCGCTGAAATAGTTAAATTGCTAAATAGAGAATTCAAATCCAACTCAGTCGCTGCAGATATAGGCACAAAAAGAGATCGCATAATCAAACAACTGACAAGCAATAGCGATCCTTACTTGCGCACTAAACGATTGGCTAACGAAAAAGCTCTCAAAATGTTGTCACATGCAAAAAAAATAGTGGAAGCAGGCAATAATCAGCAGGAACGATTCAAAAAAGCTTGCCTCTGTGCTATTGTGGGCAACATTATGGAGTTTGATATTCCAGGTCACAAATTCGATTTGAATGATTTAGCCGCTTGTTTTAGAGAGGCATCTAAAGACTTAGTTATCGACGATATTGACAAAGCTTACGAGTTAGCAAAAAAAGCAAATACTGTTCTTTTCCTAGCGGATAATGCAGGAGAAATCGTTTTTGACACTTTGCTTGTTGAACAACTAAAAAATATGGGCTTAAAAGTAATTTACGTTGTAAAAGGCGGACCAGTAATCAACGATGCTACTATGGAGGATGTTCCACAATCAAACATGGACAAATTAGCAGATGAAGTAATAACAACAGGAAC
>DATIXS010000130.1:0-7796 GCA_035518335.1 Candidatus Acidiferrum sp. | reverse complement strand
TACCGTTTTGCTGTGAAACGAAACTAAAGATAGTAGGTTTGTCAATTATGCCTAAATTAATGATTATGGTTCCGTTGGGAGCACTTATGAAAAAACGAACACCACCAGTGGTTGAAATTGAGCCGTTAAATGTTGTTCCTTGTGGTAACAAATACGTTAACTGCGACGTTTGAGATGAAAGGGTGAATGTTGGCACCGTGGTAGCGAATACTGAAGAAAACATTACCATAATTAATAGGAAAGCGATCAATGTGGCACAAACGATGAGTTTGGTTTTTTTCATTTGCTCTACTCAACTGGTGCTTAGTAGAACCGAGCTTAATAACAATCGTGCTAAAATGAAGAAAAATGATTTGATTCTTCGTTGAGTTGAGATTGTGATTTTTGAAACTGATTGTCAATTCATAACTGATTAATAAAAACAAGTAAACTAAGTTCAAAGATCATTGGAAGTTAATCGCATGACAATGAATGATGCCCGAGAAAAAAGCGAGATTATTAATGAAAATATTGAATTACAAAAAGAAGTAAAAAAACTTCATGAAATGCTGGATGGTCTTGCAAAAACTCAGGTAAAGATTTTGCAAAACGCTATCCGTGGAGACAAAGAAACTGTTGCAAGCAACGAGGAAACCATCAAAAACGGCAAAAAAATGGCGGAGCTAAACAACCTTGTAGAAAAATCTGCGGAGGAAGTAGCCAAACTTGCCTTGGAAACAACACAGACAATTGCAAAAGTCACCAACAGCGCTAAAATCGTCGGAGAAGTTGCAAGCAAAGTTTACGATCAAGCAGTTAGTGCAACAAAAGAAACGACAAAAGTCCACGAGATGGGTAAGCAGGCGGCTAATGTTTCTAATCAGATGGCGATTGGTATGCAGCAGGTTAGTAGTGCGTCTCAGCAGGTGTCTACGGGCGCTCAGAAACTTGCGGACCTCTCTCAAAGTGCCGCTAGAAGTACTGAGGCATTGAAGAAGGTTATGGATGAAGCCGGAACTATTGCCAAAGACGCTAGCAAAACAACCGAAGAAGCACTTAAGAAATCAGTAGAGGCAAATGAGAAAAGTCAGAAGGGGCTTCAAGCCATCGAGAATATTAAAACCAACATAACCAAAGTTTCCGACGCAGTATCATTAATGGTAAACTCAATTGATCAGGTAGGTCAAATGGCTAATTCAGTATCAGAAATTGCAGGTCAAACTAATATGTTGGCGTTAAATGCTGCGATTGAAGCTGCCAGGGCAGGAGAAGCTGGACGAGGATTCGCCGTCGTTGCAGATGCAGTAAAGGGACTAGCCGGCCAATCAAAAACAGCTGCGGGTTCCGCTATAAGCCTTGTAAAAAACATTAAAGATGCAGGTAATCAAACTAGCAAAATTTCTAATGAATCACAAGTAGGCGCTCAAGAGGGAGCCTCAGTGGTTCTACGCGCAATTAAGGAATCGGAAGGAATCGCTAATATAATGGAAAACATGAATGGAAAAGTAAATAATCTCACCAATGGAGTCGAAAAAGGTCTTCAAGAAATAGTCTTTGTTACAAAAACTATCGAGGAAGTGGCTGGTATTGCTGAGGAAAGTTCGTCTGCTTCGGAAGAAGCTTCATCAGCTATCGAAGAACAAACTGCTGCAGCTCAAGAAATGTCAAGTATTGCCAAGGAAGTGTCGACAGTTGCTGAAGGCCTTGAAAATTCAACCAAGATTGTTGTCACAAGCGCAGAAGAAGTTGCAAGACTCGCTGACAGTGTAAGTAATGATGCATCAATCGTTGAAAAATCAGCAAAAGAAATAGAGAGTCATATAGAAAATGTGGTTTCAACAACACGAACCGTCAGCGAAAGTGCATTATCCGTGGTTGAAGCTGCAGAAAAAACTAATGAGCAAATAATGAAACTGATAACTTCACGCACAAATATTCTTAATGCAATAAGCAAGAAGTATAATGTAAAAATTGATTAGGCAAACTGACCTGAAGTCAAAAAAGCTAAAACTCTCAAAAAAGCAGAATTAGACCTAGATTTAGAAAAAAGTCATCTTTCACTAGCGCCTGAACCACGCGACCCACATTTTTTTGGTGTGGTCCTCTCATTTTGAGACACAGGTTATGGGATTTATGCATGCATCCCCAGACGACTTAGTGAAAGCACAAAAAAGAAAACAGAACTTCAGCCTTTTGGTCTTTATGTTCATAGTTAATAGAACATTTTGTTAGCTATGATGCATAATATAGCAATAATTAGTCTAAAGAAAATCATAATTTGGAAGAAAACTTCCGTTTTCTTTTGTCTGTTTGACATAATTAGTAAGTGAAGAATTTTACTTAGAACAATATTTGTTAAGCGCTTACATTTTGAGTTTTTTCGCGAATTCTTTTGCTTGATTTAGTTCTTCGGCTGACGGATGCCCTCTTTTGGTTAATCCTGCGAATTTTCCAAAACAGCTGAAACAGTCGATTATAGAATAGCCCTTTCTATTTAGAATCTCTTTCATAGCTGCAAGAGCCTTTGTGGAATCTCCTGCGCAGCTGGCAAAGCAAGCAGCTCGCTTTTCAGTTACAGGCTTCAAGTTCTCAAGATAAGCAACCATCTCTTTGCCTGGTTTGCCTCCATAAGTCCCGCTTCCAATAATTACGATGTCCGCGTTGCTCACATCAGGAGATTCTTTCTTAACATCAATTGGAGTAATTTTCAATTCTTCAGCGATGGCTTCGGCGATTTTGCGTGTGTTCCCTCCACGTGAAAAATAAACTAAGGCTATATTCATATTTCTTACCGGTTTTTACATTTGAAGGATTTACTATTTAAAATTATTTAATCAAATGTGTCCAAAAATAAATTTAGAATTGGAACTTAATAATATTTTAATGTTTATCTGGACTTTTGTCTTTCAAGTCTAGCCGCTTTTTTGTCTTTGCGTTTAGCCTCTCTATCCTTCTTCTTTTGAGGCTGAGGTTTTCCTCGGTCTTGTTCTCCAGTTTCTCCTTTTTTGCTCATGCCGATATCTTCTTCTAATAATATCTATTCATTCGGGTTCATGAAGTTATCTTTCATATCTGTTTGAAAACCTATGAGAGAGTTGCTTGAATAGTCAACAAATTGAATACGTGAAAGACAAAACGGATAAAGACGCAAGACATTAATAGTTAAGGAGGGAAATCAAAATAAAAACCAAAGCGAAGAACAAACTGAAAAGCGAAACAAAAAAAACAAACCAAACAAAAAACAAAGGAAAAAAAGAATGGAAGCAGAGATAAAGAAAGTCAAGAAAAAGGTAAGTTCACTCCAAAATGGGTCACGTGACCTCTCAAATTTTATTTGCCAAAATTCTTAGAACAAAAAACTGCTAAGAATCTCGAATTTCCGTCCGATGAAATATTTCTTTAAGTTAGATTAGATTCCTGATTTTAGGACATACATTTTTAAAGCAGCAAACTGAAAGGTTCTGGAAAGGAAAACTATCGGAACTTTTTTCGAATTCATTACCGTTGATCGGAGTAATAAAATGGACTGGAGAAAAATTCGGATTCTTGCAGTGGATGACGATACGAACATTTTGAGAGTCTTTAAAAGTATTTTAGAAAAAGCAGGATATATGGTTGAAATCGCTGAGACGGGCAAAGATGCCCTCAAGAAAATAAAAAAAGCAAAGTTCAACGCATACCTAGTTGACGTCAAGCTTCCAGACATGGACGGAACTGAACTTCTCCTTAAAATACCAAACGATCCTAAAGCAATCAAAATTATTGTCACAGGCTTCTCCACAGATGAAGTTGGAAAAAAAGCCGCCGAGTATGGAGCTGACGATTTTCTAGTTAAACCAATTAAAGCTGAAGAACTCCTAGCGACCGTTCGAGAGAGGTTACGTTCAATACAACATTAAAGCTAAAAATTTTGATAAGATCGGTGAATTGGTTGGTCTCAAAATCCAATCCTCACAAGCGAATGGTTTAGAAATTGGCTTGGCAAGCAGTGGATTATAAATATTCATAAAACATCAAGAAATGTTAAGTTGACTGTCTTAATAAATTAATTAAGTGATGTGACTTCAACTTAAAGCATTAAAACAACAAGCATTAGATTGGAAAAAAAAGATGAGAAGAGATAAATCAAAAGTAGATTACAAAAGTGATATTGACGAATTTATCCGTCTTGCCCAAAGATGGAACATTCTCTACAAAAGATTGCTAAATACTTTGGCCAGGCTAACCGAAGAAGTTTACCAATTCACATTACAAAAAATCTCATTCCACGCAGGCCAAAGTCAAACTATACAAGTGGAAGAAATAAACAAGCCATACATGATAATTCTAAAAAGAACAGACTCTGAATCGCTAATAGCTCACGAAATAGCCCATGCCTACCTTAACTATACTAAAACAAAAAGCAAATCAGATAATCAAGAAGTTGAAGCTGATGAACTAAGAAAGAAATGGGGTTTTAAGAAGAAACAACTTTGCCAAACCTTCCCTAAAGGGTGTCTTAATTGCTTTAATCCTCACTGTTCAGAAAGCAAGACAAATGGCGACTTAACATAAGACAAATATTGAGGTCAAGAACGCTTCGCGTCTATTTTCAAGTTTTTACATGGTCATTTAATGGGTTCATAAAATAGTGGACCGGGCGGGATTTGAACCCGCGGCTTCCGCGTTGCGAACGCGGCGATCATACCGAGCTGATCTACCGGCCCTTTAGAGGCTTTTCTGGAAAAATACCTTTGTGTTTGCATTTAGAGCTTTCGGTTAAGTTTATTCTTCGCCATACCCGTGTTCGATTCTGCCGTGAGTTCTTTGGTAATAGGACTGATGTTCACCTTTGACAGTGCCAAAACAGTTCACGTGTTTTTGCAGGTCCTCTTGTGTTAGAAATATGCAAGCGCAGTGGGGACACTTGTAGAGTCTGTTATTGTTTTTTTCTTCCGCCATATTTTTCCGCCTTGTTCAGTGGATGTTGATGAATATTTTTTTGCCATCTAACTCGGATTCATGCCATTCTGCATCATGCTCATCGTTTCGATTGCTGTGCAAATACACTTTTCTAGTCCTTACCAATCCAGCCATCATTTCCAAATACGGCTCTAAAAGAGGCATGTTTTCTGCATCCAACTCAGCAATGTGAACAGATTCTAAAACGTCTGTGGGTGTAAAGCCCATTTCTTTTCGGAGGGCTTGCACACGGCGTGCTAAATCGCGCATTATGCCTTCGCCTAGAAGGGTATCGTCTCGTTGTCCACTAACGAATACTGTTATGTCGTTTTCTTGACTGGAAACCCAGTTTTCGCCTCCAACATACTCGGGAATCTGCTCCGCGTATTCTGCGGCCTTTACGTTTATCTGCTCTAAGAATAAGCCTTCAAGATATTTTATAGCGTCCAGTGTTTTTTGTGGGGCAACTACGATTGCTTTGCTGAGGGGCCATCTGCGTTTTAGCTTTCCCGTCTGTCTTGCTGCATAAGATATTGAAACAGCTTTAAGCAGAATTTCAAATTGTTCTTCTAAATGTTTGTTTCGGATTTTCTCATTTGTAGTTGGCCAAGAAGCAAGATTTACGGTTTCTGGCAATTCAGGTTCCAGTTGCCTGTAAACTTTCTGGTAGAGCGCTTCGCTAAGGTATGGTGTGACTGGGTTGAAGAGCAAGGTCACGGTTTTTAATGTATGATGCAGCAGTGTATAGATGGTTTGGCGTCTTTCAAAGGTTTCAGGTTCATCCGTCCAAAGTTCTTTTCGAATCATAGGCACATACAGCCTGCTTAATGTTTCAATCACGAAATCATCCAAAACAGCTACTGCAGCATTAAATTCACACCGTTCAAGTTTACCAGTGTAGTCTTCGATTTTCTCTTGAAGTTTAGAGAGGAGCCATAGATCAGCTGCTTGAAGGTTCTTTGCCTCAAAAGCACGATCTAACGTGTATTTTTTTGGGTTGAACTCGTCGAAAGTTGCGTTTTGCATGAAGAACCTGCTTAAATGGTAAAGTGTTGACAACACCTGGTAAGAACGACGGTTTAGTTCTTGCATATCAAAATTCATAAAATCAATCGGCGAACATTTTCGCATCATGTAAAAGCGACATAGGTCAGCGGAGTTCTTCTCCAGCAGCTTATTTGTTTCAACTACGTTTCCCAAGCTTTTACTCATTTTTCGCCCTTTTGAATCCTGCGTCAAACCTTGAAACAGAAACGCTTTGTAGGGAGCAATTGGTTTCCCTGTTAACACAACATATTCAAGCAGAAGCGAATTTGCCCACCCGCGGGTCTGATCGATTCCTTCTGTCAAAAAGTCTGTCGGTACAAACTTCTCAACTTCTCCATCAGCAAAGCGGGCGTAAGGTGAAGCGCCACTGTTGTGCCAAGTGTCTAACACGAAGTCCTCTCGTTTCATTGATCCGCCACATTTTTCACATTTGAAGGTGATTCTGTCAACCCAGGGTTTATGTAACTCAAAGTTTTCTGGAATTGTTTCTTGAGCATTAGCTAATAGTTCTTTTTTGCTTCCGACTATGAGTTTGTTGCCGCATTTTTCGCATGCCCATATGGGAAGCGGTGTGCCCCAGATCCGTTCTCGGCTTATACACCAGGGTTTTCCTTCTTTCAAAAAGCCGAGAAAACGATTTTTTGGCTCTTCAAAGAAGTACTCAACTTTTCCTGCTGCTTCAATCACTTTGCAGTTTAGCTTGTCAGTTCGCAAAAAGTATTCTTTTCTCGCTAGCCAAACGAGTTTGTGGTGAGATCGCCAGCATGTTGGATATTCATGTTTGATTTTTGTTACTTTGACGAAGGCGTTGTGGTTGCGCAGTTCTTCAACGACCAGCATGTCTGCTTCTCTTGCGAAAACTCCGACGAAAATTCCTGCGTCTTTGGTGAATTTTACTTCGTCATCGTAGGGTGCGAAAATGGGAACGCCTCTTCTTTGTGCTGCCCAAAAATCGTCTTCACCGTTTCCAGGCGATAGATGGACCACACCGGTTGCGGTTTCAACATCTACGAAGTCTTCAGCGACGACTTTGTGTACTAGAGGGTGCTTAGTTTCAAGTTCGGCTTGTTTAGGAATTAAGTCTTTCAGGGGGTAATCGTAGGCTGTTCCTTCCAGTGTTTTGCCAAGCATTGTTTCGGTGACTTGATATTTGAAAATATCAAGGTCTTGCATGACAGGGTCAACGCGCTGCTTCATCATAATCCAGATTTCTTCGCCAACTTTAACTTTTACGTATTCGGCATCTGGCTTGACTGCAAGCATTGTGTCGGTTATTATTGTGAAGGGCATGGTTGTCCAAACGAGGAAAAATTCGTTTTTGCTGGCTGAAACTTTGAATTTAAAATAGACAGATGGATCTTCGACTTCTTTGTAGCTGCCTTCGTATCCGACTTCGGCGCTGCTAAGAGATGTTTGGCAACCGGGGCAATAAGCCACTACATAATATCCTTCTTCTAGAAGATTTTGTTCCCAAGCTCGCTTTAGGATTTGCCATTCCCGTTCAATATAACTGTCTTTGTAGGTCCAGTAAGCCTTTTCTTGATTAATGAAAACACCCAGATTATTGTCGGCTTCCAACCACATAACGTGGTAGCGAAGAATGGCTTTCTTGCATTCCTCAATGAAGCGTTCCTGACCTACACGCTCAAGCATTTCACGCTTGTTTCTTACACCAAGGAGCTTTTCAACTTCCAGTTCCACGGGCAACCCTTGACAATCCCACCCTGCCCAAAACGGCATATAATAACCTTCCATGGTCTTCCACCGGTAACGAATATCCTTCATTATCCGACCACGTGCATGCCCAATATGAGGAATACCGTTCAGCG
>DATIXS010000129.1:0-3842 GCA_035518335.1 Candidatus Acidiferrum sp. | reverse complement strand
AACAGGCAATCCAACCGCTGATTACAACATAACTTGGGCAAGAATCGATGTCACCGCCGTTCAAGGCTCGAAAATAAATATTGACGTGCAAACTGGATTTGCAAACGGAACTTTGTACCCTGAAAAGGTTTCTCTCAATCTCGCGACGGGAGCGATAGGAGACGGATTCTTTGTCCCCGTAAACCTCAACCTTGGAGACCATTTCTACAGTGAATACCAAGGTAACATCACCATTACAAGTATTTGGCAACTGGAAGTTGGAAGTGCATTACGAACAGTTATTTCAGCTACTTCAAACCAGACTACCTATTATTGGGACAAGCAAACCGGTATGCTTGTCGGCGCAACCACTTCGTTTCCAAACTTTACACTTTTCACAAAGACAAGCGGAACTAACCTATGGCAACCCCAAATTCTTGGTGTAGATTCTGCTACATTTTACGAAATCATAGCAACAATAGTTGTGGCGTTAGTAGCTGTTTGCGCAATTTTGATTTGGCATAAACGAAAAATCAATTGATTCCTATGTTAGTTCCTATTTATGCCAAAGCTTATAGGTTGCCAACTAAATAGCCAGAATAGAAAAAAATGCTAAAAAACAAAACTAAACGTTTTCTCACCTTGGTAATTTTAGGCTTGTTTGTTGCGTCTGTACTTTTGATTGTAGTAAGCAGTTTGTCAGGCTCTTCGGTCGCCGCATCAGTCCAACCGGTGACTTCCGGAAACGGAAACACAATTGTCATAGCAGATTTCAGTGTTCCAGTTGATCCTGGGTCATCTACTTTTATGTCCCGAGTCGTCGCCACGGCACAAGGTGACAATGCTGCTGCTATTGTTATAGAGATGAATACACCTGGTGGGAGTCTAAGCGATATGCTTTCCATAATATCTTCCATAACCGCAGCGAATCAATCAGGCATCCCCACATACACTTTTATTACGCCAAACGGTTTAGGCGCTTCAGCTGGCAGCTACATAGCTATGGCAACAAACAAAATTCTAATGGCTCCCGGCTCAATAATAGGACCAAGCACACCCTACATAATTGGTGGAACAGACCTGGAGCAGAACCATACCCAAGCTGCCATGCTAAGTCTTTTAACGAGCCTAGCAGAAGATTGGGGACGAAATACAACCGCGGTCTACGGGATGGTTCAGTCTAATCAGGCATTTTCTGCTAACCAGGCAGTCGCTATCCATATCGCCGACGGTTCAGCAGCTTCACTTTCTGATGCTCTTAACCAACTGGGTTTATCAGGAAACCATCAAGCAATTTTAAGTGAAGACCTATATGAACAAATAATCAGTGCGTTGAGCAACGCTACTCTGGATGGTATTCTCTTCCTTGTCGGAATCATCGCGATTGTGCTAGATATTTATCACCCAACTATTGTACTCACCATCCTTGGCGTAATTGCCATTGTTGCAGGAATGGTTGGAGCCGAAATAATTGGTGCCTCACTGCTTGGCATAGTAATCTTAGTTATAGCAGCTGCACTAATCGTCGCAGAGTTAAAGTTGGGACACGGCTTCGCTCTTATAGCTGGTGTAGTTTTGGGTGCCTTCGGCATTTACTATCTATCATTAGGATTGCAGTATTCGCCTTCGCCGATAACCGCCTTAACGGAAATTGAGCTTGGTATCCTAGTCGTTTTTGGAGTGATCATTGGCCTATACATTAGATGGATAATCGGACCAGTTAGGCGACGCTCAAAGCTCACAGGTCCTGAAGCCATGATGGGAAAAATAGGCATTGCTATTACTGACCTTAAACCCAACGGAGACGTCAGGGTGCAAGGTGAAATCTGGCGTGCCAAATCAATATCGGGAGATGTTGAAAAAGGCGACCAAGTCATCATTAAAGCTTTGAACGGGTTAGTTGTCATTGTTGAAAAAGTTCAAGAACAAAAATCGCAAACACAAAACGATTCATTAATTCATGAAAACGAAAAGTAAGAACAAATAACTGCTGTTAGTAAAACGGAACAATTTTTTGCAACATACTTCTAATCTTTTAAACCGTTGAGCCCAGCTGCTGCAAATGGAACTAGCATTTCCTGTTCATTTAATCCTCCGTGTTGTCCAAGAAGAGTAATTTTTTCTCCTCGGTGGCTCTCAAACCATACTGTTTCGTTTCCATATGGTAGAATCATTAAGTTCCCTGTTCGTTCAAAAAGTTCTTTGCTAGCACGGCCCAAACCAAACAAGCCCCGTTCCGCTGCGTCTGCAGTTTCAATGATTTGAGCTTTGTCACCAATCTTTTGTAATAGCCATTCTTTAGTCTCAGCAAGTTTTTCTTCCTTAATATGCAAAAATACTTCGCGAGGACCACCTGCGGGCAAAATTTGTTTTCGATTTTTTCCAACTTGCAAATTCAATATCGCTTTGGGTAAACAATTGAGATAAGTTGTTTTTTTTGGGTCAATGTTCAAACCTCCGTGGTCAGCAGTTACTAGAAGTAGAGTTTCTTTGGCAGTTTTGGAGTCTATTTTTTGAACCAATTCCTTTCTTAATAAATAAGTTATCAATGATAATTCTAAGTAATACTCGTAGCTCTCTGGCCCGTACATATGTGAGACCGTGTCGAGAGTATCTAGATGAACAAAAAAATACGCACTCTTGCCGCTGTTTTCTTCCAGATTTTTTCTAAGTCTAACAATTGAGTCATATGATTTTAAAGAAGGTATTATTTTGCTTCCTTGGAAAATTAATTTTGAACACGCATTGAAGGCGTTCGCTGAGTGGATATGAGTAAAAGTATTGATTCCTTTTTCTTTAAGCGTGTTATGAATAGTTTTATTCTTTAACAGAAGGATGCTCGGGTCAAATCCTTCATCTATTAGTTTATTTTGCCCTCTTGAACCTAGGCGTTCAAACTGCAGAGCGTTAATTAATCCAATGTCTTTCAGGTAGATGAAGTACTCAAAGAGTCCATGTTCCTGAGGAGTTAAACCAGTGTTTAGAGTTGTTAATGCATTTGTTGTTTGAGACGGAAAAACGCTTGTTAGCGGATACACTTCGCCTTTTTTTGTGAGGTTGGCTAAAAACCGGTTTTCTTTATAGTAATTTAGGAATTGGTTGAACCCGAATCCGTCGATGACTAAAAGAACGACTTTGTTTATTTCTCCAGGGCTGGCTATCTTTGCGTTTTCAAATAGCGATTTTGTTCTATCCTTACCCGCTTCAAAAAAGTCTAGAATTGTGTTTGGAATTTTTGAGATGCAGTTCTTGTCGTATTGAGGGTAGACGAAAGTCCTTTTTGTTTTTATTTCTGAAGCTTCAACTTGGTATGTTAACATCAGGTTACCTTGGACGGGTTTTTGTTGTCACGGTAACTCGCTGCCTATGAATTAACGCATAGAGGCTAGTTGCCATTCCGAACTTTTCATTCTAGATTTCTATTTGCATTGATTGTTTAGTAACTCGTAAAAGCATTTTCGTCAAGATTTCTTGACTTATGCTTAGTCAAACTTTCTTGACTAACTTTGCTTTGCTTTAATTTTAAAACACCGAGTTAAAGCCGTCAGATCTGTCTGAAAACAAGGAATCCTTTGTCGCCATTGATATTTGATAAGGCTCTGATTAGATTGCAGATGAGTAAGAGGAATCGTTTTATAGCACATCATCCTTTTTCGGACAAACAAACGGTGAAATGTATGACTGAATCAATCGAAAAAAGAATTCAGAAAGCTCTCGATGAAATAAGACCGCAAATTCAAGCTGACGGTGGGGACGTGGAATTTGTTTCGGTGGAAAAACAAACCTTGAAAGTTCGACTGAGAGGCGCCTGTGCAGGTTGTCCTATGGCAGCGATGACTCTTAAGCAAGGGGTTGAAACTCTG
>DATIXS010000128.1:0-3549 GCA_035518335.1 Candidatus Acidiferrum sp. | reverse complement strand
CTGCTAGTTTTAGAAGCATGTAGAGGTGTTGCCAATCATGTTTTTCACTCAAAGCTTAATCTCCAGTTGGCTAGAGGATAAGTAATATCTATATTTAAGCGACTCTTTAAAATTTTAAGATGAAGTTAACCAAGCACGCAAAAATAGCTAAATCTTCCTTTGCCTCATTAATTATCGCGGATTCTTAGCAAATAGGAACGGAAAATTGAATGAATGTTTTTGATGAGATGGGTAAGTACTGGGCAGAGATAGCTGACAAAGGCAAAATAGAAAATCAAATACGATTCATAAAAAAAACATTCCCGAAAACTGGGTTGATTTTGGACCTTGCATGTGGTACAGGAAGACATTCAATTCTCTTAAGCAAGGAAGGATATGATGTTGTCGGCTTAGACATATCATCAAATCTTCTCAAGATAGCAAAGAGCCGATGGAGCGGCACTCAACTGATTAGAAGTGATATGCGTTTTTTACCCTTCAAGACTGCGGCATTTTCGGCGGCAATCAGCATGGATACGAGTTTTGGGTACTTGCCCTCAGAAGCCGATGACATTAAAAGCCTGAGTGAATTGAGGGAAACAATCAACTGCGGAGGCATATTTATGATTGATGTCTTTAGCCGCGAATGCTTAATTCTAAAGTACAAAACGAGTCGGCTTTCGAATTTGAAGTGGGCTTTTTTTCGACTTTATTGAAGCCAAATCGTATTTCAAGATGGATGCTTTTTAGTTTTTTTAGCTGGAAAAAATACCCAAGTTTTCTCTTACTGCAAAAGCGAACGATTAATTCCGATGGTAAGCGACTTAATGATTTGTGGGTAATTCGTGATAAGAAAGATGGACAAATCAGGATTTTTAACCATAATGTACGCTTGTACGAAATAATGCATTTGCGAGGGCTGCTGGAAAATGCTGGCTTTGCAGTTAACCAAGTTTATGGCGATTATAACGGACAAGGCTTTAGCTTTAATTCCAACAGGCTTGTTTTAGTAGCCGCTGCAACTTGATCAATATTTTGACCTTGAAAGCATTTAATCGTTTATCTTTTCTGAAGAAAAACAGGAAAGTAAGGACACCCCCAACTATAAAAGATGCCAAAACTGTTGTTACCGGGTAAGGCTGAGATTGCTGAACCACTGCTGATTTTGCATTTCCAGCGATGGTTGTGTTGGTTTGCTCATCTAGACTGTATGCGGCTTGAGTAATGTTCTCGTTAACAATAAAGTTCAACGGAACATTCCCAGTTGAGTAGGTTGTGTTTTCCACTGATAGGTTCGTTATGTTTGGGAACATAGTGTTTGAAGGTGCGGACTTAGGAAGTGGCGTTATTCTGACGCTATTTGATGTTATAGTGAAGCAGACCGTGTCAACCCATATGGTGTAGTAGTCGCTGAAGCCGGGGCTAGTCTCTTTAAAGGGTGCCCCCTTTTAAGAGACTAGCCCCTTCAGTTATGGTTAAGTAATGTGTGCCCTCAGATAAGTGGGGCAACTGCGCGGTTCCACTCATGTTGGCTGTGAACATGGGTTCTTCAGAGCCGACACAGACAATGTGTATAATGCCTTCATTAGTTTCGTCTGCACTGTAATTCAATGTGCATGGTACTCCTTCACCGAGATTGAGGCTTAGAATTGGAATATAGTCGTAGGTTGTTTACTGGACTGTTTAAGGTGACTCCACCAGAGAACCCTATAGAGCCGTTTGAATATGCTTTAACAAAATGAAAGCCCTCCGAGGAAGAATTAAGCAGAATAGCGAGGGCTAGAGCCACAGAAAACGCTTTCATGTTCATGTTTTTCGAACCGCCATTATCTCGCTCTTCATTATTCAACAGTTAACATCTAAGCAGCATATTACTCTCCCCACGGAACACATTGTTCTTTTAAAAGAACAGCGCTAAACATGCAAATTGTTGTTTCAAATTCATGTATATTAAATCCATGGGTCTTTCATCATTTGAAAACGCTTTCAACCACATTAAATTCAAGCAATACATTCAAAATTAAGGAAATGTTTACACAACGCGTGAGGAAAACTGGATGAAAACCGACCTTGCAGAAAATAAAGAAGTATCATGGAAACTCTTTGGCGTCGATATTTTTGGAACAATTACGTCGCCAAAAGACGCAGAAGTTCATTCAGCAGTTGTCTTCGTCGCAGGTAGCGGTCCAACTGACCGAAACTGGTGTTCCCCTTTCTTACCCGGAACGAATGGAAGCGCCGAATTATTGGCTGAAGCGCTCGCCGCCCAAGGCTTCGTTACGTTGCGGTATGATAAAGTCGCCTCTGGACCACACGTCAAAGAGAACATACCCAAACTTTTAGGCAAAATAAGTATGCAAAGCCACATAGAAGAACTCAAAGGCGCTGTTGAGACAATAATCGCCGAAAAAAACGTTAACAAAGATAATCTTTTTGTGCTAACGAATAGTGAAGGCGCGATTCACGCTGTAAATTACCAGTTACAGGCGAAAAGTGGACGCTTCAAAGGATTAGTATTAACTGGAGCACCTGGCAGAGCGATTGGTGATTTAGGTCGTAGTCAGATTTTCGATCAAATTATGCATTTGCCGAACGCAGAAATCATTATGAAACCTTACGATATTGCCATCGCCGATCTTTTGGCCAGCAAACCAATTGAGATTGATGCATCTCTTCCTGAAGGAATAAAAATGCTGCTTAGGAGTTTAGAAAGCCCAGCCAACCTGCCATTTAGTCGAGAACTATGGACCTATAAACTCTCGGAATTCATCGCCAAAATAGATGACCTAACACTAGTAGTGATAGGCAAAAAAGACATCCAAGTGGATTAGAAAATAGATGGAAAAATATTGGAAAACGCAACAGCAAAAAAAACTTCGTTATCCTTCGCTTACCCAGAAAACGCAAATCATGTTCTAAAACATGAAGAGAAGCCTCGAGAAGAACTCAATGCTCAAAATGTATCTTTAAATTACAATGCACCAGATGCAGAACTTGATAATGAAGCCTCAAATACCATTCTTGATTGGCTAAGGAAGCATGCGCAAAAGTAACCAGCAGACAAAAGAAAATCTAAGTGTAGTGATGGCTGACTATCTATAATTTTAGAGGTTGATGTGGCGCTTTTCTTTGTTAGCGCAGCCACTTTCAACAGAGAAGAAATACTGACAAAATGGAACTATAAGCTACTGATTGGGACAAAGCAAATAAGAATAAGGGGTCAGGCAAATGGAGTTTACACAAAAAAAGAATAGCTATTCTAATTGTTCTAATTATTGTGGTAACTACAGTAATCGCTATTCTTAGGCGCTCTTGTAAGAAGCTGTTTTAGTATTCGTGATTTCAGGGCTTTTGTTTATTGATAACGCACAAAAGTTATAAGCGCCCATGAAAGTCTTTGAGGATTAACAGTGACCCATGCATGAACGCTTGGAAACTTCGAATTTCTATGGCTGCTACTTTAGCCATAATATTTGGTTTATCCACACTCGTATTCGCCGTCATATTAACTGTGGCTGGAATAGGCTTTACTTTAATAGACATTGGAATCCTTGTAGTGATCCTTAACGT
>DATIXS010000127.1:0-4767 GCA_035518335.1 Candidatus Acidiferrum sp. | reverse complement strand
TGTGGTTGCACTACTTGGCAGAAAAGTATCATTTACATAATCAAGCCCAAGCGGAACAAACCCCGGAGTATATGGATATGGATTTGCGTTTTGTGCTACTTGTCCAGGGAATTTAAATAAAAACGTATATGTACCAACTTGGTTAGGGGTGTACCTTGTTGAAGCGCCTCCATTGACATCTGAACTAAAAGGTCCTAGCGACTCAGTTGTTCCGTCAGGTTTAGTGACAGTAACTGTATACCCATGCCATCTATCACCGTAGAGACCCTCAGCTCCGATTGGGACTTTGTCTAGCCAAAAAACAATGGTGATCTGTTGACCGATTCCGATGGGTTGGGGTGCAACATTAATGTATGCATATGTAGGAACCTGGATTGCGGGCGTATGTGCTGATGCTGTTGGCAATTGTGTTATTGAAGCGGCTATTGAAAGTATCAAGAGACTTGCAATCGAAATTGTTAAGAATTTTTTTACGTTAAAATTAGAATTCATTTGTTTTTCTCCTTTTTCTATATGAAATAGTTAGAATTCAGTTTGTTTTTAAGATTATCGATAGAAGGCCAGACTATCTAAAAGTTAAGCCATTTTCGAAGTCAGCAGCGTTACAAATTCTGAAATTTTTGAGCCAAAGCACTGCAATAGCTTGCCCTTATTTTTTTCTTTTAACACAGCATTGTTTAAAAGAAGCATAAACAGAGTTGGTGTCATTCCATCGGGCAACAGGAGTGCTGGTTTCGGTCAAACCCATTGATGAAATAGATGCAAAAATTCTGACCGACTTATTTATAGACGGTCGAAAGAATTTCCAGGAAATAGCAACAGATGTGGGAGTTTCAAAAAATGCAATATCAAAACATTATGAAGCAATGCGAAAAGCAAAAGTCATCTTAGGTTCAACCACTCAAATTAATTATCAACACTTAGGATATAGTGCCATTGCTGAGATTTGCATAATCGACTATTTTAAAGACATTGGAAAGATACAGGAGGAATTACGAAAAATCCCTGAAATACTTGTTTCGTTTTTTGACCCCGTCAAAAGCACCTTATACGCAATTGCCACATTAAGACAAATTAACGATTTAAGAAAGCTCAAAGGAATAATGATGGATATAGCAGGTTCAGGAAGGATTCGCACTTATTTTTGGGGAGGTCGAATATTAAATACCCCAGAACATCTGTCCTCATTACAACTATTGAGAAAAAATGAAATAAAAGCGTTTGATGAAGAAAAGCTTCCTCAAGTGAAATCAAGCGAAAAAGAAAATTATGATCAAATAGACATACAAATAATTGATAGACTTTCAATCAACGGTCGAATACCCTTCAAAAGAATTGCCGATGAAATTGGAGTCACAACTGACACCGTTGCCAGAAGATATCGTAAACTCAAGAGCAATGGAACAATTAGAGTAACAATTCAAATTGATCCAAGAAAGATCGGATACCAAGGAACATTGGATTCGATTATACATCTCAAATCTCAAAATAATGCAGGTTCAGCAATTAGTGCTCTTTCAAGGATACCAGATGTGTTTTGCATCGTTGAAACTCATCAGGGAGACGCCGACCTACATGTTTGGACCTTGGTGAAAGACATAAACCATTTATTAATGATTCAAGATCAAATCAGCCAGATTCCAGATTTTGGAAAAATGGATTCAAAAGTAACAAGAGCATTCATGGATATTTATCCAAGTTCAAGCCAAAATACTTCTATCTATTAGTAGAAAAAGCAAAAATGCATTAGAAAAAAATTCAGTGTCCTATATACATTGAAGTCAAAAATAAACATTTAAAGAGAAAAGAGGAAATGCTATGCTCATTATAAGATTGGCGGGGCCCGATGGGATTTGAAGATCGTACCTGTTGAGGGTAAGTCAAACGTTGTAGAAACAGTATTAAATAAGTCTATTCGGTTACTCGCTTGATATCGGCGAAAACGTCAAAGTCTTTGTCAAAGGAGTAGATTGTCTGTATGGCTTGATCCTTCATCAGAAGATAAGCCAATGCATCGTTAATGCCCACCTTGTGGTCCTCTGCAATAGAGACCGCTTTAATGTAATCCTCCTGAGCTACTTCACAGATTGAAATGTTTTCCCTGTATAGTAACCCCTTTTCTAATAAAATCGCTTCTCCAAACGGAAGGTGGTCCTCTAAAACGTTGCAGACTTCGCTGAAGTGGACCACAGACGTGACCACTTTTTCTCCTTTGCTGATTCTATCAACAATATTTTTGGCTGCTTGCTTTATTTCTAACTCGCTTTGTTGCAATTGCCTTTTAGTTTTAAGAAAAGCATAAACAAACACGTTAGCGTCAACGTAGGCTTTGGACACTTTCATTTGCCCCTTAGTTCTTTGCGGACTTTGTGCCAGTCTGACAGGTCTGCTTTAATGTCTACGTCCATTTTGTCGAAGTATTCGGTAAGGTCAACTGCTGAGTAAGGTTTGATTTCGAGTGTGTCGCCTTTGGTTGAAACGATGGCTTTCTTGTTTTTGAGGTATTTTTCACGCCAAGCTTTAGGCAGTATAATTCGTCCCTGCTCGTCCACGCCCTTAACCTCCAGTTCCAAACAAAACACCAGAAAACAAATAGTTTTGGGAGAATAAAGATTTTTTGGTGTACTGGAGATTGAACCCAAAACTAAATTAAGAATTATGGCGGGCCGATGGAATACACTTAGTTATTTTAAGCGAATTCTCAAACATTAAAAACCTCGCTTTGCAAAGTTTAAAAAAATAGGGTTTGCTGAGGCTCTGGACACTTTCTTCTTTAGGAGAAAAGAAAAATGCAAAACTACCACGAAACTATGGCTTGTATCGTGAATATCAGCCAAAGCCTTCTCAGCCCCATTCTCTTTCATTGCGTTTAAGATCAAAAAAGGGGAAAGTAAAGTTGTGTCCATTTGCTTTACTTTATGGTCGTTTTCTTAGTATCAACATCGAGAGTATTGCGCCGACTATAGCTATTGCAACTATTGTGGCTATTATGCCAACCATAATGTAGTTTTGAGTGGAGACTAAATTTACTGGTTGCGATGTTGCTACAGCTGTTGATGTAGGACTGGCGTAGAAGGCTGTATTTGCAGAAGATCCGTAATACGATTGTGTTCCTGCGAACGTTGCGGTTATAGTGAAGTTTCCCTGGATTGTGGGCGTCCAAGTTAAACTGTAGAAGCCGTTTGCGTTGCTTTGTACAGTTCCTATGTCATAAGAGTTGCCATTCGAATCAGTGACAGAAATCGTAACAGGCACTCCGGTTAGGTTAGTTGGCATCTGTTGTTGCATGTAAGCAGCTTCCATAAATTGAGACATGCTTGCGTCAGATATGCACGGTAGTCCATTGGGGAAGTTTGCCGCTATTGCTTCCTGTTTTGAACCCGCAGAAATGTCCGTTACTGTTCCTGTGATGGTTACTGGGGTGGAAGTTGTTATGCCTACGCCTGGCGCGCTAACTGTAGTTTTGCTTGGTCCCATACCATAAGCGTATATTTGGTTATCGTATGCATTAAGCGTCGTCATGATTCCATCTGAGATAGCAGGAGCGCTAGTGGTATCGAAAGCATCGATATTCCAAACGACACTTCCATCAGTAATGTTCAAAGCCAGTTGCTGTGCATTGTGGAATAATGGTGGACTGTACATGTGTCCTTCAGGGACAAAGAGTTTTCCGTCAGCGATTGTTCCTACTGTGAAAACCCATAGAGGCTCAGTACCGTAAGGCGATTCGAAGCCACCGCTTGGAGTCTTATAGTGCCAAACGATTGTTCCATTGGTCATGTCTATTGCGTAAACATCTCCTCCGTAGCCCCATAGGTACATTTTGCCGTTAGCGACGACGCTCTGTAATCCGAGGGAATCAAAAGGATTAGCGTTTGGAAGCGTAATTGGTCCCCATAATTGTTTACCTGTAGTGAGACTGTAACCCGTAGCGGATAGCGTTGATTGAGTGATTTCTACGGATACTCCATTCCCCATAGTAAAGTAACCAAGATTCTGACTAGCACCCAAAGCTACAATTGAATAAGGGGTTTCGGTTCGATTAGTTATCCATAGTTGTTGTCCAGTAGCTGCACTATAACCTGCTTCAACAATCCATCCTGACGAATACGAAAACACTGGCATAGTCTCTGACATTGGCGTTAATTCTTCATATAGTAATACTACACCGCTTTCAACTCCAGCCATGCTTAGTCCAAAGAGACCATTAGCGTAATCTATCAGGGAATTTCCAGAAATGTTTTCTGCTAATGGTACTGACCATTGTATTCCTAATCCAAAATCGATGCTAGCTCCCTGTGGGGGTCTCCATTGCCAACTATCTGCAAGGCTTGGACCAGCACCATAGATTGAACCGCCCGAAGCTAAATTGATGCATCTGGTTGAGTTCCACATATCCAGCGTATTGTCTGTGGAGTTAACGTAGTAAAGTGCCAATCCTCCGTGTTCATCTTCCGTAAGACTAGAGTAAGACATCGTAGGATTGCCTGTAATGGTAAGTATGTAGTTTCCTGTCATTGCATCCCACATCTCTAAAGTTGAACTTGGTGCCCCAAGAGCGCTTGAAGTTTGAGGTTCACTCCAGAGGTACGTGAGACCTCCGTACTGGTTAGGCGTCACATAATCGAGTATTTGACCGCATACTAGTACATCAGTGGTGTTTTTTGTCCATAGGGTTTGTCCAGTTTGTAAATCTACGGCAGCCCAGCCTGCGGGATTAGTTGAACTCCCCGGGTACATAGTGTAGTAAAGTATACCTTGCATGAT
>DATIXS010000126.1:0-7219 GCA_035518335.1 Candidatus Acidiferrum sp. | reverse complement strand
AAGCGAATTAACTGAAACCCAGCATGAACATTCCTCAATCATTACCTCAACTCTCCACATTCACATAAGCGAACGAGACTGTCTTGAAGCCATAGCAGTAAAGGGCAAAGCTTCAGAAATACACCATTTAAGCGACGAATTAACAACTAGAAAAGGAGTAAAAATCGTCAAAACCACAATAGTAACAGTTTAAACTTCAAACATTCGCTCAAGCGAAGCACGAGCTTTTTTTGCAACTGCTTCAGGAACCTTAACAACATTCTTTTCCTCTTTTAACGCAGTGTAGAGCCTGTCAAGAGTTGTAAGCTTCATGTTTGGGCATATTGCTCCTTCATAAGCCAAGTAAAAGTTCTTATCAGGGTTCTCTTTGCCTAAGCGGTGCAGGATGCCTTCTTCCGTACCAACGATAAAGTTCTTAGCGTTAGATTCATTGGCAAAATGACACATTTTCGAGGTACTACCTACGAAATCTGCTACTTTACGCATTTCGGTGCTACATTCAGGATGAACCATAACTATTGCGTCAGAATGTTCCATTTTTTGGACCATTACGTCTTCTGGCTGGAAAAGCAGATGTGTGGGGCAGAACCCGTTTTCGGGAAGTGGAACTATTTTTTTGCCTGTTTTTTCGCTGACATATTCTGCTAGGTTCTTGTCTGGACCGAACAGGATAGTTTCTGCATCAAGAGAATTTATTACCTCCACAGCGTTTGCGCTAGTGCAACAAACGTCACAGTGGGCTTTACATGTTGCTAAAGTGTTAACATACAAAACTACAGGAGCGCCCGGGCACATGGCTTTAGCCCTTTTTATTTCTTCAACAGTAAGCATCTGAGCCATCGGGCATCTTGCACCTAAGCAGGGCAAAAGCACCTTCTTATCAGGATTCAGAATTGCGGCTGATTCAGCCATGAAATCTACCGCCGAAAACACAATTATTTCAGCGTCTTTTTCCTGTGCTGCTTTGCGACTCAACTCTATGCTGTCACCGACATAGTCAGCTATGTCTTGGATTTCTGACCGCTGGTAATTATGAGCCAAAATTACCGCTTTTTTCTCTTTTTTGAGCCTCAAAATTTTTTGGGGTAAATCCATATTTTCGCCTATTCTGTCTTAAGTTGAAAATTAAAGAGGACAAGTCAAGAGATATATGCTTTTACCCTATTGCACAACGTTTCAACCTTACAAACGAGAAATAATAAGAAAGAAAGCGATTCTCACGCGTAAAATCAACCAGTAAAGTTTAGAACCATGATTCTTCGAGGGTTGGTACCGAATGTCGCTTGGTCGGAAATTCCTGAGAAGTTGCCTGAAGCGTATATTTTCTCATAGATTTGTTGCAGGTTCAATGTGGTGTTGAAGTATGTTGCGGTTCCTCCGTTTTCATAGGTGAAAACGAATTTAACGTTGTTTTGTTTGCATAAGTTGATAAATTCGGTTATATTGAATGTTGGCGTGTAAGTATCAACTGGAAGCTGGGGGTATTGGTAGGTGTGGATTTGTGTTTGGTCGTTTGCTAAGAGGTAAAAGTTTACCATGTCTTGGCTGAAAAAGTTGAAGGGACAGAGAACCATTATTGATTGGTTCGTGGGGTCATGAGTGATTGCGTAGTTTGTCGCGTCTTGGATGTGTATTTGGATATTGTATTTTGAAACGATGGTGTAATTGTCGTTTATGCTGATAGCCAGTGCAACTCCCAAGAATAATATGAATAGGCCTGCTGCTATTTTGGTGGCTCGCTTTTTGTTTAGACCTATGTGCCCTTTCCAATTGGTCTGTGCCTTATTATAAACGAACAAAATAAACGCTGCTGCTGAGATTGCCAAGGTTGGGAACAGCGTTAAGACGTAACGCCATTCTCTATTCGAAATCAAAGTGAAAAAAACCAGAACGCTAACAAACCAAGTCAAGAGGAATTTATCTTCTTTTTTCCGCCGCAACACAAACAAGCCCAAACCAGCTAAACCTACAACGTAGAGTAGCAACGAAATTGGGTGAATATCAGCGTAGGGCCAAACCATTTCTACAAAATAGAAAATGGGAACTGGGAAACGGATGCTGTAGAGTGATTTGTCGGGGTTGCCCATTTGGATGGCGTAAGCCCATTGGCTCAAAATTTGGTTAGCGTAGACTTTGTAAGCAATTACAAGCCAAGGAACTGCGATTAGTAAGGCGGCGCCAATTAGAATGGTAAATCTTGAAAACAGACGTTTCAACTGTCCCCGACCTAAAAACACTAAGCTAACAGTCATAACTACGACAGCAACAAGTACCTGATACTTTGTAAGAAAACCCAGACCCAAGGCTAAGCCGCTGAAAACGAGCATCTTGTTTTGATGGTTGCCTAGCCAGCGATAAAAGAAAAACATTGAGAGGGTAAAGAAGAAAACAAGCATGATTTCAAGCAGTGCCATTCTAGATAACCAAAAATAACCCGGCATAACCGCCAAAAGCACAGCTGAAAGCAAAGCTACTTTTCCGCCATACATACTGTATGCGAGTTCAAATACAGCCCAAAGCGTAAGAACAGAAAAAACCGTTGACACCAATCTTGCAGAAAATAAGCTTACCCCAAAAACATTAAAGAAACCAAAAGTCACAGAGTCAAATAGTGGCGGATAAAATGAGTTGTTAACAAAATTTGTGTATAAACCATGTTTCAGAAACAAGGCACCATTGAGGTGCACCATTTCATCCCAGTTCATTGGAAAATTAGAAAGATTAAGAAAGAGCAAAACAAAGTAAGATAAAGCCAAAACCAGAAGAGCTAGGCGCCACTTATTGAAAGCTGCCTTTAACTGCTCTAAATGCGATTTTGAAGTTGATTCATCAATCATGGTTGCCAGCGCTACAAAGCCAATTGTCCAAACTATGGAGAAGAGCAGATATAAAATCTTCTCAATACCTCACAATTAGCTGGAGAAAATGTCACGGGCAGTTAAACAAAAAAAGCAAAAAAAGTATTAGATCAATGACTTGGTGAATCAATGAAGTACTAACTAAAATATTTACAAAGCATATTCAAGTTTCCTGACGATATGAAAAACAGCTCCCCGAAGCCTAAAGAATATACAGCCCCGAAGAAATAAAAAAAATACCTTATGAATATGATGAGTGTCAAAAAGTAGTATCTATGTTTTATTTTCTTAATTCATAGCATGTGTTTGTTTATTGTTGTGTGAGTGGTATCACATATTCATAAATAATGCGTTAATCTGTTCGCTGAGTAGGGTTTTTAACACATCAATTTGTGTGAAGGTGAGTGAATGAATCGGAAAGTCTTGCTTGTTTTGTTGCCTTTGCTTGCTACTTTAAATCTCACTCTAATGCCGGCTTTCGCGCAAACTGATAGTTTTGCAACTGTAAGGCAGTTGGATTTGCTTTCGTGAAAACGGATGAGGGATGCTTTAGCGGTTGTGCGACTTTGTGGGTGTTTTCTGAAGCCCCTGTTGGAGCTGGGTAGTACCACTATGTTATACTTGCAGTGCAGAGGTCATACTTTCTATTGGAAAATCGACTCAGAAAAATTGAAATGCAGTGTTCTAACTATATGCGCGTCTCCTACTGAAACGTGGGGTCCAGCGCCCTTAACTGTAACCATAAATCTCAAAGCACCTTATTGCGTGGCTGCTTTTGGCTGTGGCATCTTCTTTGTTGGCAAGGGCCAACCAGTACCGACTTGAGAGGAGCTAAAATGTCCGCCTCTTTTTTTCATGATTTCTTTCAATATTTATGATTTTGTTGGTTGCTAATAATAAAAAAACACTCCTATTTGTTAAAAAGAAAAAATGTCGGACAGCTCTATTCAATTATTTAGTATTCAATTATTCTTAGTTTTCTAAGGAAAAGAATATTCTGCAAAACCTTAATAATCCACGGTCTTTTTTTTGTCTGAGAGCTTAACATATGCCCTACAACGAATTAAGAAAAGATTACTTACTTAACCGTTGGGTCATAATCGCAACCGAGCGAAGCCGCAGACCCACGGATTTTGCAAAACAGAAAACTGAAACCTCACAAATCACGGTTTGCCCAATGTGCGTCGGCAACGAACACTTGACACCTCCAGCTGTAATGTTATATCTCAAAGAGAAAGATGAAATAAATGTGACACAGGACCCGCTAGTTGGGGAACGCCCAAAAAACTGGCTTGTCCGAGTCATTCCAAACCTTTATCCAGCGTTTAGTCCACCCAAACAATCCGAAGACATTATACAAAGCTGGAAGAGTGAATGCCTCCGCGATGCAATTGGAGATCATGAGGTTATTGTTGAATCTCCCAATCATGATGAAGACCCAGCCGACGCCGAACTACCTCAATTGGAGCTAGTTATTAATGCCTACATTGACAGGCTCAAAGAGTTAAGCGCGAAATCATACATCAAATATGTTTCAATTTTTAGAAATTTTGGTAAAGAAGCTGGTGCGTCACTTTCCCATGCCCATAGCCAAATAATCGCAACACCCATGGTTCCTTCACGTGTTCAAGAAGAGCTAGATGCAAGTAAATCATATTACAAAGTACATAGGAAATGCGCTTTCTGCGACATAATTGAACAAGAAGCGAAGGGTCCGCGACTTATCTATGAAAGTGCTGATTTCGTAGTTTTCACTCCTTATGCAAGCATTAACCCGATGGAATTTTGGATTGTACCCAAAAAACACGTCAACAACATTCTTGAACTGTCTGGCGCTGAAGTAGAGGCGTTCGCTAAAACACTTAAACTAAGCCTCAAAGCTTTAAAAGACGTAGTCAATGACCCGCCATACAATTACGGAATCCATTTAACCATAAATGAAGAAGCAAAAGACTTCTATCATTGGCACTTGGAAGTTTATCCTAAACTGTCAATTTGGGCGGGCTTCGAACTAAACACGGGAACCTATATCAACACAGTTACGCCTGAAACCGCCGCTGAAAGCCTCAGAAAAGTAATAAAACCCTAAATTCCTAAAATTTCTTTCTTATATGCTGGTTTAACCATTAATACGTCTTCTATATAGGCTCGCAAGGGTTCAGCTACGCTCCACGCTTGCGAGATGCAGCCTCTAGGCTCGTTTGGGGGTTCGCAATCGTAGATTTCATTTATTGTTCCTAAGCCGCCTTGGCGAATTCCAACCGTGAACAGGGGAACTATGAGATTTTCGAGCATTTGCTCACGCGACGGGGAAGAGTAATCGTTTACTCTTAAGTAAGCCGTAACATATGGTCCCAGGAGCCACGGCCAAATCGTGCCATTGTGGTAAGCCATGTCTCTGCTCCTACTGTCGCCCGAGCATTTGCCGATAAACTTGGGGTCACCCAACGATAAGGTTCTCAAGCCGTAAGGTGTTACGAGTTCGCGGTTTACAGTTTCGACGACTTTTTGGCTTCTGTCATTATCGAGCATTGTGTAGTCTAGTGAGACAGCGAATATTTGATTGGGACGAATCGAAGAATCAACCTTGTCATAGATCACATCGTAGAGGCAGCTGTTTTGATGGTTCCAGAATTTTATATTGAAGCTTTGGCGGGTTTGATCTGCCATATTTCCATATTTTTCAGTCAATTCGGGCTCCTTAAACCTGTTTGCAAGCAACTCCATTGTTCGTAGAGTATTGTACCATAGAGCTTGGATTTCGACTGCTTTTCCTGTCCTAGGCGTTATCACGTCGTTGCCTACGCTGGCATCCATCCAGGTTAACCGGGGACCATGCATAAGCAAACCGTCGTTATCCATGCGTATGCCAAATAAAGTGCCCCGTTGATGGTTCTCAACTATCGATTGCAGTTTCTCCCACAACACGTCTTTGACAAACGATAAGTCGCCTGTGTACTTGACGTATTGAAGCACAGCATTTACATACCACAAGGTGCCATCGACCGTGTCGTAAACTGGGATACCTGACTTATCTGAAACAAAATTCGGAATCAACCCGCTTCTGCAGTATTGCATGAAGGTTTGCAGGATTTCCTTTGCGTAACTGTACTTGCCAGTAACCAATGTGAGACCAGGTAACGAGACAAATGTGTCTCTGCCCCATGGCTCAAACCAATGGTAACCAGCAATAATCGCTTTTTTGCCCTCCAAGTTTTCTACAAGGAAGGAGTCTGCGGCTAGCAGAATCCAGTTTAGCCAATCGCTCATCAGAACTTCTGGATAGTCCCCATAAAAAGTAGCCAAGAAATCGCTCCGTTGACTCACTTCTTGGTTGAAGGTGGCATTAACCCTCTGGGTTGTGTTGCCAATTGAATCCAAAATTTCTTGTGCTCGTTGGCTTTCATGGCTCACTGCGAATGTTACATCAAACTCTTTCTCTGCATTAGCCTGCACCTTTACTTCAAAATACCCTGGCTGGAAACAATCGTCAACATCTGCTTCGCCACGCTGCAACTCGTCTCGGTAGTGAATGTGGTTCACCCAGTTTACTTTTTCTTTGAATTCTCCTTCGGTTATGTTGCAAACGATTGTGGCTTGCGGACGTTGAAAAGTTGCTTGGAATTGCGTGATAGAGCTTTTAAGTGTGAAATTCAACGGGACATTCAATCGATAAACGACAGTGTGGAAGTACCTGCATGTTAATAAAGGAAAAAGCCTCAACTTGACTTCACGGTTATTCCGGTTCGAGATTTTGTAAGTTACAGCGATAGCGTTTTTGTTTTTTGGCATAAAAACTGTTTTAGCAACTGCAACATCTCCAACGTCATAAATAAAGGTAGGAAAAGGGTCGAGTGAAAACTCTGCAATCAGCTTATAGCCGTCAGGATAAATCGCGTCGTGAAACTCATTGGAGCCTAGCCTGTAAACGTCATCGCCTACCAGTACGTCTTCATCGAGCTTTGAGATGCAAACTGTGCGGTTTCCAGGTGGATCCAACGCAGCAACAAGCAACCCATGGTACTTACGCGTGTTAATTCCAAGAACGGTAGAGGAAGCGTAGCCACCTAAACCATTGGTTATCAGCCATTCCTTCTCTATAATGTCGCCAAAATGTGAAAGCGCATCTTTCTGGTAGGTTATGGCGGGCAACTTCATTTAAGGCATCAGCTTTGCGACATTTTTGTCTCGTGGAACACTGAAATAATTCGCTACTGGCACGCATTTGGTGCGGAACATAAGCAGGTGGGGCTTTGTCAGTTTATATTCGGTGAGGGTTTCAGCGTATCCCATGCCTTTGGCAAAAACCAATTCAGCAGCGTCATAGACTTTTAAGAATTCTGCAGAAACTTCTTTTTTCT
>DATIXS010000125.1:0-5708 GCA_035518335.1 Candidatus Acidiferrum sp. | reverse complement strand
ATTAATTCAATAGTTGGCATGCGAACCAAAATTGCCCTGTTACTTATCTTCGTCATGGCAACATCTAGTTTCTTTCTGATTAATACTGCTGAAACTCAAATTAGCCCCAATGTTCCAGAATTTACTTTGAAGCTAGAAGATAGATCTCATGATGTAGTGAATGCAACTGGAACCTTTCATATAGAGATAAAGTTCATTGACGTCGTTATTACGAACACAAACCCGCATTCATTTTATGCAGTTGTAAACGAAAGCGTAGTCAAACTATACTTTAATATTCGCGTAAAAGATCACACGCAAGACTGGGCGACTGCTCTTGTGACTCCAAATCTCGCACCATCGACCACCGATAGTACAATTATAAAATTTGGGCTTGGCAAGGTTAATCCAGACCCGGGTGGTTGGAGCATCTGGATAGGTAACATTACAACTAGTGGACAAGTTGATATTCAAGTGCTTGGAATTGATGGATTTTACACAAAATTAACGTCACAAAACCCTCCCTGCTGGAGACTTCCAGAATTCAGTGTCTTTAATGAAACTGGAAGAAGCGCTTGGAGCGATACACAAACTATAACCTTACCGGTAACTTAACCTCATAGTTACTAGGCTCACGTGGAGGTAGTATCAATAGCTAATTTGATAGCGTTTTTGAAAATATCTCTAACCGCATTGAATATCGAGAATTAAAAAAGGAGTTTCAGGATTTGTAGAGTTTTGGGTCTAACAATGCAAAGTTGTTGCCGCCCGCGTGGTATAGCATTCGTGCCTTTTTCAAGTCATAGCTTTCTTGGAAAACGCCCATGTCAGCGTAGGCTTCAAGGATTTTTCCCACGAAAATGGTATGGTCTCCGGTCGTGCATTTGGTTTCTACTGCGCATTCTAAATGAGCTATGCATTCGCGGATAGCTGGAGCTTTGACTTTTTTGCCCTGCATCGGTGTTAAGTTTGTTTTCTTGAATTTGTCAAAGCTTCGACCAGTCAGTGAGCCGCAAGCATAAACTGCTTGAAGTATTTCTATAGTTGGAATATTAACAATGAATTCCCCTGACTCCTCAATTAGAAGATATGAATGACGAGTGGGCGCAATGCTGACAGCTACAAGGGGAGGGTTGATAGAAGTTGGCATTGCCCATGCACAGGTTGTAATATTGGGTTTACCTGCTTTTCCCGCACAGGAAACTAGGACAGTATGCATAGGATGAAGAAGTCTGGTGGCTGAAGTTATGCTGATTTGGTTTTTTGCTGACACATAATCACCATTTGCAATAACATAATTGTGGTGTTACTTGGCTTATTTCTCTTTCTTTGATTGCGTTTCAATTATTCAGCTTCAAGAACTTTGTTTACAGTTTACCGTTTTATGTGGTATAGTTCGATAACATCTTTCGCTTTTTCTCGGCGTTCTCTGTGTTGTTCTAGAAACCTGTTGAGTTTTTCCGCTATGTCTTTTTTGCATTCACCACATAACATTTCGCCACCTCTGCATTTGCGCTCGCGTTCGGAGAGTTTAGTGCTGTCTTCTTCAAAGAGGAAGAGGTAATACTGGAAAATGCTGCAGACTATTGGGTCAGCACCCATTTTTCGCTGCTCAGCTGCTGTGCCCTTGCCACCTGTGAATGCATTCCAAATCTTCTTTTTTACGACATCTGGAGGGTCCATTGTGAATATGCTGGTTTCAGGCATACTGGCGCTCATTTTTCCGCCCGCGCCTAGCCCAGGCAGGAATCTGCAGTGGATTTGTGCTGGCTTGTAATAACCTAGTTTTTGTGCCACATCTCGGGTTACTCTCCAGTATGGATCTTGGTCTATGGCTGCTGGGATAAGTGCTGGAACGTTTTCACCAGTGAGTTTTTTGTGAATAAAACAAGGTGCAGCTTGGATTGCAGGCCAGAAGACCCACCCGATGTTGGTGCTATCTTGGAAGCCGAAGCTGCTTCTTGCAGTGCTGTAAGTTATTCGTTTGGCTACTTCAAGAGTAATGTCATAAAGTAGATCGATATCTTCAGTATCATAAATGATGAAAGTATTTTCTGGCTTAAAACCTAAAGCGATTAGATCCAAAGCATTTTCATAGGCATATTTGCTTGTTTTTTTGAGGTCAGTGTCATCGCTTATGAGATATTTTTCGTCGTCAGTTATTTGAAAGTAGAGTCTTGTGTTGAATTCTTTTTGAATGTGAAGCGTGAATATCCAGGGTACCAAGTGGCCAATGTGAACTGGTCCTGAGGGTCCTCTTCCAGTATAGAGAACGAATTTTACGCCTTTTTCATAAAGGTCTAAGACGGTGTCTAAGTCTCGATGGCTGAAGAATATTTTTCTTTCGAGTTGAAGATGCAATTTGTCAGTGTGTTTTTCTACTCGTTTAAGCAATTGTGGGGTTAATTGTTGGGTGCCAAATTCTCGGATAAGGCGATCATAGTCTACTTTACCTTTTACTTCCCATGGCGTAACAACCATTTCATTATTATTTTCATCGGTGTTAGGCGTAGCCGTCTTGTTTCACCAGTTTTTAGTTAACAGAAACCCTGTTTTGTCATATATGTTTTTTTAGTTATTTTTCTTGCGAGACAGTAACAAAGCTCAAGTTTAAGGTACAAATATTTAGGCCTGTGTTGATGAGTAAAGATTTTTGGAAATGTATTTTTGTAATGGTGTTTCGTTAGACTATTGTTTTGTTAGATTAAAGTCAACCTTTTATGCCGAAAAGTATTACTGATTAGTCTCAAGATTTTCGGTTACAATAGCTTTTTTAATGTTTAATTTATCTTAAAACGCGGTGCATGCATACGGCGGAAGATATTTGGGTTCCAATGGATGGAGATACCTTTGTAACTAAAGATGGTTTCATACTCAATACTTTTGGGTATGAGCATCCAGACGACCGCGTATTTGCTTTCCTAAAATATATCCCAGCGAAATTCAAAAAGCTCTTCGAAGTTGAAATGCTGGAGCGAACGTGGAAGTTTGGAGAGAACCAGCTTTTCAGAGCAGAAAAGCTCTATACCGCAAAAAATTACAAGACTTTTATTGAAGCCTTCCGCACAAATTTTCCAGATTATCTCTATTACGACTCTTTCCGAAATAAGGAACTTATCACTGCACCTCTTGATCGTATTGAGCAGGTGTTTGTTCCTAAAGACCGCTTGGTATGGCTACAAAACTTGCCAAAACGCGACAAACTTCAGCAAATGGCGCTGGATCTCATTCATTTAATTTCCAAAGAATCAAATGTTCCATTAGACGATTTTGGAGTCCATGGTTCAATTGCTTTAAACATGCATTCGCCTGAATCGGATATAGATTTTGTTATCTATGGCACAGAAAATTTCCGCTTGGTCGAAGAAGCAATAATAAGGCTTGTTAACACGGCCAAACTAAGCTACATTATTGGTAACCGTTTGGAAGCTGCGAGGAAATTCCAAGGAAAATACTGCGGCAAAATCTTCATGTATAACGCAACTAAGAAGCCTGAGCAAGTCAAAGAAAAATACGGCGCCTACCACTACATACCGCTTGAAGCTGTCCGGTTTCTAGCCACAGTTTGTGATGATACAGAGACTATGTATCGCCCAGCAATTTACAAAATTTCAAGCTACAAACCCCAAGATAACCAGTCAGAACTTGATTTAGACAAGATTCCTATTCAAGTTGTCTCAAACATCGGTTGCTACCGAAACATAGCGAGAATAGGAAACGAAATCAAAGTCTCAGGCAAACTCGAAAGAGTTGAATCAACAACTTCAAACGAAGTATTTTATCAAGTTGTCATTGGAACAGCAACATCTGAGGAAGAATACATTTGGCCGACTTAAAGCTACGCGATCGCGATGGAATAGAGACAAATGAAGGCTTAATCTTCCGTGTCTTCGGCTACTCGCATCCACCAGACGCTTACATATGCGATGCTGAGTATGCATCAAGCAACATTTTTAGATCGAATGACCCCCGAGCACCAAGAACAGGTAAAAAAAACCTTTATTACAAATTCTACAACGACGAAGGCATGAAGCTGGTCGCTAAGAAATATCCTCAATACCTTATTTTTCATGAGATGCTTGGTTTAGACCTCGTCGGTGTTAAAGATAATGCTGTTGCTGAAGCACGAAAACCCGAAGAAAGATTAGCGATTTTACTTAAGGCTGGGCCAACAGACGAGTTGCTTGCGGCAATGGAACGCGTTCTAATGATATCATTGAGCAATTCAGGTTTAAAGACAGAGAACTTTGGCGTTTTCGGTTCGATGCTTCATGATTTTCATCACCCAAAGTTTTCAGATATCGACTTCACGGTTTACGGCAAACGAGAAAATGCCAAAATGAGAGAGACACTCAAAGTTCTATATGCTGATAGTGCATCGGGTCTTCATAACGAGTTTGAATCTGACATCGTTATGGCAGGTAAGGATTGGCGCTTTGTAAACTTTACTGTCCGAGACTTTATTTGGCATCAACGCCGAAAACAAATCTACGGTTTATATGATGATAAAGCCAGCGGAAGGACAATAAAAGCCGAGTTTGAGCCCGTCAAGGCTTGGGGCGAAATCCAATCTGAATACAACCCGCGGACTTGCATAACTCGGCGTGGCTGGGTTAAACTTAAAGCTAAAATAACGGCAGACGACGAATCGCCGTTTATTCCGTCAGTCTACAATATCGAGCCTCTTGAGGTCATGAGCGGGCCAAAGGAAGGCTTTGAGGCAAGGCGGGTCTTCTCTTTTATGGAGGAATTCCGCCAACAGGCACAAAAGGATGAAGAAGTTATTGTTGAAGGCAACTTGGAAGAAGTGACCTCGCCAACTGAAATCTTCTATCAAGTTACGCTGACTTATTGCCCTCGGTATTATGAGCAAGTCTTGAAAGTCATACATTAAATTTGTGAAAGAACCATGTAATCTGAAGGCTTATTGCCAAGTATCACACGATAGTGTTCTTTGCCGCTTTTATTATTGGTTACTAATTCAACTTTGCCTTGTGCCTCAATTGCTTCGCCGTTTTCTGCTTGTTCACAGAACCTTCCGCGGAACGACACAATTTCCTGTATTGGTTGCAACTTGGGTCCTTCAACAACACTTACTTCTGTTAGCTTGTAGGTGCAGGGCGTGAAAAGCGAGTCTGTGCTGTCAGCTATTTTGGCCTTTATTTTGATGTATCCACTGTTTTTGTAGCACATGTCACCATACTGTTCGTTTATTTCATTCAAATCTTTCACGAAACGTATGAAATAATCTGTTCCCATAAACTTACCTTGGAACGCCTTTCTATTTTCGACCAAAACGAAGTCTTCGAAGCTCATTTGAGTATCTTTCGAACGGAAGTCGAATAGATCATGTAATTCCGTTTGTGTATAAGGCCTGAAGCCTGAATCATCTTTTTTTAGTAGTTTTAGAAGGGCGGCATAAGCTTTTCGGCAGTTCTCTTCCCCATAAATTAAGGGGTCAATGTCTGATTTTTCTGTAGTTAACCCTGCCATAATTGAGCCTGATATGCCTAAGGTGCTCCAAGGAATGTTTGTTTCTGCCTTTAGAGTTTCAGCCAACTTCAAAGCCTTATTCTCTAATACCGTGAGGTCTTTGGCATTGCGAAGGAACCAGAGTTTTTCTTCTGGTTTATAATGCTCAGCTACTTGAGAAACTGGTACTTCACACATTGTTTCGCCAAAAACCGGGTCAAAAATAATAAGGTCAGGATAGTTTTCCAGAAGATATT
>DATIXS010000124.1:0-3892 GCA_035518335.1 Candidatus Acidiferrum sp. | reverse complement strand
AATAATAGTTGTAGCTCTGACAAGAAAACTTGGCATAGGCGGAAAAACTGAAACCATTCTTAGTCTTGAATCCATTCTAACAGACGTTTTATGTACAGTAGGTGCTTTTATTGCCATAGACATTATTCTTTCAGGACAAGTCAGCCTTCAAGCTGCTTTGGGTTCAATTGCTCTGGCTTTTGGGGTTGGCATAGTTATTGGTTCACTTGTTGGGGTAGCATGGCTGAATGTTTTGGAAAAAGTTAAAGGAAAATCTAACACATATATGCTTACATTGGCAGTTTTACTTCTAACCTTTGTAGTAGCTAGGACTTTAGGCGGGACAGGTGCCCTTTCAGCATTATTCCTTGGATTAATTGTCGGAAATGGTCCAATAATCGCAAAATTTCTTAAACTTAAGTATACGGTGTCGGTCGATGAGAGTGTTCGAGGCTTTCATGGACAAATAAGTTTCTTAATCCGTTCGTTCTTCTTTGTTTTCACTGGTTTACTTTTCAGCTATTCATCCATTGTTCCTGTGCTTTTTGGTGTTTCATTGGCTTTTATTTATCTTGTGATTAGATTTGGAGCAGTGAAGTTGTCTTTCTTGAAGGCTTCAGCAAATGACTCAGAAACTCTCATGACCATAATGCTTCCCAGAGGATTGGCAGCAGCGGTGTTGGCTTCTCTGCCCTTTACCTCAGGCGTTCCTAATTCTCAAGATTTTCCTGAAATAGCTTTCGTGGTAATTATTGTCACCATTATCATCTGCACAGTTGGAGTCGCAATATTAAAGAAACGTGTTCAGAAAACATAGCGTACTTTGCTAACCGCTAGAAAACATTAAAAAAACAATGCAATTTAAATTTGTCTATCCCGTTAATAAAATGATTAATTCGTAAGTGGAATAGAAGGTTTTGCAGTCGGAATCCGATCAACCAAAAAAACCATTAGAAGAAACACCATTTTCGGTCTATATTAAAACTGGGTTATCTTCAGAAGAGGTAGCCCAAAAACTGCAGAAGTTTGGTACTAATGAAATTCCTGAAAAAAAAGTGAGTCCTTTTCGCAAGTTTTTAGGCTATTTCTGGGGACCAATTCCTTGGATGATAGAAATTGCCTCAGTACTATCTATAATTATACAACACTATGACGATTTTGCGATTATTTTCACGTTGCTAATTGTGAACGCAGTAGTGGGATTTTGGCAAGAACGGAAAGCTGAAAACGCTATAGAATTGTTAAAAAAACGACTTGCCCCCAAAGCTCGAGTGCTAAGAGATGGAACATGGCGGGAGATAGCTTCAAAGGAACTTGTCCCGGGAGACATTGTGCGTGTCCGTTTGGGCGACATTGTCCCTGCCGACGTCAAACTTGTGAAAGGCACTTACTTGCTTGCGGACGAATCTGCGTTAACGGGGGAATCGCTTCCTATA
This sequence comes from Candidatus Acidiferrum sp., assembly GCA_035518335.1. Lineage (GTDB taxonomy): Archaea > Thermoproteota > Bathyarchaeia > Bathyarchaeales > Bathycorpusculaceae > Bathycorpusculum. The sequence goes on along the minus strand of DATIXS010000124.1, from coordinate 2,477 downwards.
GAGAAACATGTTTCTGACATTGCTTACGCAGGAGCTATCATTAGGCAAGGTGAAATGGATGCTTATGTCGTGGCAACAGGAATAAGCAGCTTCTTTGGTAAAACAGCAAAACTGGTGTCGGAAGCCAGAACCATAAGTCACTTCCAAAAAGCAGTCATAAGAATAGGGAACTACTTGATCATTCTCGCTGCAGTAATGGTTTCTGCCGTTGTTATCGCAGCTCTCTTTCGACATGCCAACCCATTAGCTATTCTGCAGTTTGCGCTGATTTTGGTTGTAGCTTCAATACCTGTCGCGTTGCCAGCCGTTTTGACCGTCACTATGGCTGTTGGTGCAATCGTCCTCGCCAAAAAAGAAGCCATCGTAAGTAAGCTAGTTTCAATTGAAGAAATGGCAGGAGTTGACGTTTTATGCTCAGACAAAACAGGCACAATAACGAAGAATGAACTTACTATTGCAGAAGCAAAATCTTTAAGCAAATTCGAAATCGACGACGCCCTCATATTTGGAACATTAGCATCCAGAGGAGAAAACCACGATCCTATAGATGATGCAGTAATCACCAAAGCCAAATCGATCAGGGCAGTAGCCAATGCTCTTGATCAATATAGCGTAGTTGATTTTAAACCGTTTGACCCTGTTTTGAAGAGGACAGAAGCCACGGTGGAGAGCCCGAATCATGAACGATTCATAGTGGCCAAGGGTGCGCCGCAAGTTGTTTTGTCTCTTGTTTCCAACAAATCAGAAATCGAAGACAAAGTTAACGAAATTGTAAACACTTTTGCATTCAAGGGTCATCGAGCGTTAGGAGTTATTAAGGGAGATGGAGAAGGTAATTGGCAATTTGTTGGTCTTCTTGCAATTTACGACCCACCCCGAGAAGACTCTGCTGAAACGATAAAAACAGCCCAGAAGATGGGCATAAACGTCAAGATGGTCACTGGAGACCATATTGCTATAGCTAAGCAGATTGCTCAAGAAGTCAATTTAGGCACAAATATAATACCCGCATCCGCCTTCACAGACAAAGCAGATAGCGAAGCGAAAGGTATTATTGAAAACGCAGATGGGTTTGCCCAAGTTTTTCCTGAGCATAAATATCGGATTGTTGAGTTGCTCCAAGAACAAGGGCACATTGTCGGCATGACAGGTGATGGAGTTAATGATGCTCCTGCGTTAAAGAAAGCGGATGCAGGGGTTGCCGTTGACGGAGCCACTGACGCGGCTAAATCGGCAGCTGATGTGGTATTAACTAAGCCGGGTCTTTCCGTCATCATCGACGCGATAAAAGAAAGCCGCAAGATTTTCGAACGTATGACCAATTACGCCATCTATCGAATCGCCGAGACAACTCGAGTGCTCATTTTCTTATCGCTTGCAATTCTTGCCTTCAACTTCTATCCGTTAACGGCAGTAATGCTGGTCATTCTGGCGTTGCTCAACGACATTCCAATCATGACCATTGCTTATGATAATGTGCGGGTGCAAGAGAAACCTGTTCGCTGGAACATGCGTGGCGTATTGATCGTAGCTTCTCTGCTTGGAACAACAGGCGTCATTTCAAGTTTCGGGCTATTCTTAATTGGCTTAACAGTGTTCCACCTAAGCTTTAGTACACTGCAGACGCTGATTTTCTTAAAAATGGCCGTCGCAGGTCATTTGACTATTTATTTAGCTCGAACTGGAGTGAACCACTTCTGGAAACGTCCGCTTCCGACCAGTATTCTCTTTGTAGCTACAGAAGTCACTCAAGTTGTTGGAACGTTGTTCGCTGTCTACGGTGTATTTATGAATCCGATTGGGTGGGAATTCGCCGCCTTCGTCTGGGGCTACGCATTGCTTGCCTTCCTGATAACTGACCAGTTAAAAATTAACTTCTTCAGACTAATGGGACACGAAGAAGCAATATCTAACAGAAACCAAATTTCTATTGCATCATCCACATTTTCCAGCGTCAAACAATCTCTTTTCAAAAACTATAAAAATCTTACAGAGCTAAAAATTAGGAGAAGCAAGAATCCTCTCCAGAATAGGTAAAAAAAATTAAGCAATATTTTCAGCGTTGTGGAGCTATCATCAGTTATTTTTTCTTTTAAGAGGTGTTATTATCAATTTTCTTCCACGGTTCCAGAAAGTTTAACCTCATCCAGTTTTGACCTTATCTCAACATTATAGACTCGCCAGATATCTTCTCGCGTGATTATGCCTATCAACTTGAAGTTGTCCTCTTGTTTAAGAACTGGTAAGCGTCCAACCTGATTGCCTGTCATCTTATCAAAGGCTGTATAGAGGCTTTCATGAGGAGATGTTGTAACAAGCTCTTTCGACATTATGGAGCACACTTTAGTAGCAGCTCTCTGGTCTGGATGGACTTGAAGAACATCCGTGAGTGTAATCATGCCGATGAGTCTACTGTTGTCATCCAACACTGGGATACCCTTTATTCCGTTCTTTGATAAAATCTCAGCAATTTCTGA
>DATIXS010000123.1:0-2746 GCA_035518335.1 Candidatus Acidiferrum sp. | reverse complement strand
ATTTGGGAAGCCCAATTATGATCGCTGAAAAATTCAGTGACCACGCTAAATCTTACAGCAATAGACGCAAGTTAACACTGTTAACTAAACAGAAATTAGGCAGCTTCAGGTAATCAAATCAGCCCTAAATTCATTGATTGTGTAACTATGGTTCTTCAGGTAAGCCTTAGGCTTTAAGATACTGATCAGTTAGGCCTTCCCGTTCCAGCATGCCCAACCAATCCACGATGCCACTATAGCATTTTTTGCCTTTTTCTAAAACACCTAAGATTTCAGTTACAACTTCTTCAACCGTTTTGCTGGTTATGTCTAATTCGCAAACCTTTCCTTGTTGTTCCTGCATTGCTTCAATTAGACACACATCAAGGATTTCAGCTGACAAGTTCTCCCACATTTTAGTACCGGTATAACCACATTTCTCCATGAACTTCTTAAGTTCCTTAGGATTCCGACGTAAAACAAATACTTTTGTGACAAGCTCAGTTGGAATTACAGAGCTAGCATAATGCCCATCAATAATTATATTGGCATTGTCTGCTGAATTTATGGTTTCGGCGAGGTGCGTTCGCATTTTTTCCTCATTTATTATTATGGTTTTTCTTTCTTTATCTTCTTCCAGAGTTAAGCCAAATGTTTTGGCGTAGTCTGTAAGGTTGATGAACTCTGCGTTAAGTTTGGTTGTTAAGATTTTTGAGGTTGTTGTTTTTCCCGTGCAAGGCGTGCCTGTTATGAGGATGACACGTTTGTTCATGCCATAACCTGTGGTGGAGAAGGTTTTATCCATTCCGTAGGGCTGTCATTTCTTTTGGTGGTTAATTTAATAAATTCGGTCGAGCCAACTAAATAAGCAGGGACTGATTAACTTGAGCGAATTGACGTTTTACTTGGTAGATGTATTTGCACAAAAAAAGTATGCAGGGAACCAGCTAGCCGTAATTACCAATGCCGCTTCTTTATCAACTGATGAAATGCAGTCAATTGCTAATGAAATGCATTTTTCAGAAACCACATTTATACTCTCAAATGAAAAGCACAACGGCGGCTTCGATGCACGGATATTTACTCCATTCAAAGAACTAGCTTTTGCTGGACACCCGACATTAGGAACAGCGTACATAATTAAACGCTTTATAGCTCGTGACACAGCAAAGGTAGTTCTTAACTTAAAAGTAGGTCAAATATCAGTGAGCTTTGAAAAAAACGCGGGTCAAGAAACTCTATGGATGAAGCAGGTTCCGCCGGTTTTCGGAAAAATCTTTGAGGTTGAGCAGCTAGCGAAGGTTTTGCAATTAAATCCAGATGTCTTTGACCTTGAGTTCCCAATTCAAGAAGTGTCAACTGGAATGCCATTTATAATTGTGCCATTGAAAACATTGGATGATGTAAAACGCGCTCAGATCAACATGAGTAACCTGCTTGAAATGTCCGGTGAAGTGCGCGGAGGCATCTTGATATTTTGCCCACAAACCATACACAAAGAAAACAACCTGCACGTTCGAGTGTTCGTGGATTTAGGTGGTATCCCTGAGGACCCAGCAACTGGATCGGGAAATGGTTGCCTTGCAGGATACCTATTCCATTATCGATATTTTGGCACAGATAAAGTTGATGCCAAAGTTGAGCAAGGGTATGAAGTCAGGCGCCCCTCACTTCTTTTGCTTAAAGCAAAAAAAATCGCAGATACCTTACATGTAGAAGTTGGTGGAACGGTTTTCTTGGTTGCCAAAGGCAAGCTCACCTAAACTTTCATTTTTGCTAGAAATTCTTATTGCTTCCAACACGCATGTCAATGTTGGGCTGGCGAGTTGGTGTGTGGCTTTCGGACCCAAATTGCTGGGTCTGAGGAAACTCCGCCCACGTGTAGAATTGCAGTCCCTCGGGACAAAGCGAGAGCTTTGGCTACGGAGCAGAAACGAAACGACCAACTGGACTTGGCGATGACACATTAGTGATGTAGAGTGTGCCAGCTTGGACGCGGTGAAACGGCCGTCCTGCAAGTGGACAGGGCAAACAGTCGCTGATGAAGTCTCTACCTGAAGGCGCGGGTAGCCCGATTAGCCGAATGCCACAATAACAGAAGGCGGGTTACGTCCAACACACCAGCCCTCAAACAAACAGAAGAATAGCCAAGCAAGCAGAAGAATGACTACACAAACAGAAGACAAAACTACCTTACAAGCAACAACAGATGAAACAGATAATTAAAGAGGTTTGGAACACACCCTATATTATAAACCAGAACAATACCGATTGTTACCCCAATTGTAGTCTTAGCCGTTGCTATAGGCCTCTTTTGTTTTCAAGAAGCGTCGAATAACTGCTTACTTGAAAAAATAAACTCCAAATTATGTGTTCCAGTTTGGAACACTAAGTTATCTTACTGTTCCATGAATAGAACTAAAAGTTAGACAAAATATACTTTGTTTTAGAGGTTAGTGGCTGGAATGGAGAAATCGAAGATATCTGCTGCAGGCATTAAGAATAATAATTTATGGAGATGAACATGAATGAATGTTTCTAAAAAAATTATAAGTCTGTTAGTGATAATTTCAATTCTGTCCCCCATTGTAAGCTATGTCTACTTAGAGAACATATTTAATTCACGCCTTTCATCAGAAAAAGAAACGCTAATTGAAGAAAACATGATTTTGACCCAAAAATTGGCAATTGAGGAGAACTGGGTCAAACCTTTGCTCGTTACACAATTAGGTTGGTATTTGCATAATGGCTCAGATCCAGTAATTAC
>DATIXS010000122.1:0-11225 GCA_035518335.1 Candidatus Acidiferrum sp. | reverse complement strand
ACAAGGTTCTTTTTTCTTGAGTAGTCACCATTGTACATGGCTCTTGATTGAGGAATCGTTTGATGGCTTTCATCAATTATTAGAAGATAATCCTTGGGAAAGTAATCTATTAAAGTGAAGGGTGGCTCACCGGGTCTGCGTCCGTCAAAATGTCTGCTATAATTTTCCATTCCGGCACAGAAGCCGACTTCGCGTATCATTTCTAAATCATAATTTGTACGCTGTTTGAGTCGCTGAGCTTCAAGAGGGGGAAGGTTGGGCAGTGTTGCTTCTAATTCTTGCTTGATGTGTTCGAGTGCAAGGGCATGTTTTTCCTCTGGTACCACATACTGCCGGGCAGGGTAGAGGGTAATCTTATCAAGTGTTCCTTTCACGTCGCCCGACAAAACGTGGACTTCTTTAATTTTGCTAATTTCGTTACCCGCTAGCTCAATTCGTATGATATCATTCTCGTACGAGGGCACAACATCCACCACATCGCCTCGCACACGGAATCTTCCTGGTTCAAGAACCATGTCATTACGTTCGTATTGCATGTCTACCAAGGCATGGATGAGCTGCTGTCGCGTGATTTGTTTTCCAATTTCCAGTTCTATTGCCATTGCTCTGAAGTCATTCGGGTTTCCGAGACTGTAAATGCAACTTATGCTGGCAACTATGATTGTGTCGTTTCGGCTTACAACGCTGGATACGGCGTGCATGCGCATTTTTTCTATTTGCTCGTTTACAGAAGAGTCTTTTTCGATGTACATGTCTTGCGCTGGCAAATACGATTCAGGCTGATAATAATCATAAAAAGAAATGAAGTACTCCACTCGATTATGTGGAAAAAGCTCTTTTAATTCACCGTAAAGTTGAGCCGCTAAAATCTTGTTATGAGCAAGAATAAGTGTTGGTTTTTGAAGTTTATTGATCAAGTTAGCCATTACAAATGTCTTCCCGCTTCCAGTGATCCCTAGAAGGGTTTGCTTTTGTTTTTTGGGAAAATTTTTCAATAGCTTTTTTACTGCTGCTTCTTGCCCTGGTGAGGCTTTGTATGGTGCAATAAGTTCAAACTGCATTGTTCTTTTTCACAAACTGATTAGAAATGACTTCAAACCGGAGGGATTAATAAGTTTACTTTAAAAAGTCTAAAAACTCAGGTTTTATTATTGAGAGAATTCATTAACTTGATTTTTTTAGCGCGCATTCTTATTTGATAAAATTGCCAACGTTTCACAAAAAATGCTCCCAACGCCGCAACAAAAAGTGCGTCATATACTACTGCAAGGTAAATGTTTTGAAAATCAGTACCACGCAAATTAGCGTGGACTATTCCGATGAACAAGGCCAAATACATTAGCATATGAAATGGGCGCCATGTAGCAACAATTTTTTTTCTTATAATTACCGCGCCAAAAGCCACATAAATTAATATAAGGGCTATTATGCCGCCGAAAAAAAAGAAAAAGTAAAGCGACTCAAAATTTGGCAAAAACTCCGTTGGATCTGAAGTTTGAACAAAAACTGTTATTGGAAGCAAAGTTATGAGTAACAAGCCTGCTGCGGCGAAGTAATGGTGTACTTTGACGAAGGATTTCTTAAAAAAAAGAGTTATTTCCTTCAAGAAAGGAGTCATTATAGCTGCGATACTTAAAGCAATATACCCGTTGAGCCCCAATAACCGTACTATTAAGGATAATAAGTCATTACTTCCCATACTGAAGGCCATAAGAGAGACAGCTAAGGCAAAAATAATTATAACCGCAAAAAAAGCTAATTCTCTCTTTAAAACCATAAAATTAACAAATCAAGCCTAAAATAAAACGATTTCCTTGCTTTTCTTCGGTTTCAAAACTAAAATAGGCAAAGTATTTACTTGCCATAAATAATAAACTCTTAGTAGTTATTTTACCCAACAACTAATTTACCGAATTTGCCTACGTTAAGCTGAAGTTCATTTTTGAAACTAGTAACGTATCCATTGTCGATCTTTACGTTGTCGCCAACATTGACTTGGTCAATCTGTTCATTCCATAATGTAAGCTTTATGCTGCCTGTCTCATCTGCAACAACCGCGTCAACAATACGATAAGTCTCATCTTTAAAACGTGATCTGACTTCTCGGGGGTCGCCTTTTTCAACAACTTTCGCTTCAACGCTAACCCGTTTCATTCCATTCTGTAAATCTTTAATTGCTGTCACATTTATCACCTGAATTGAATCCCCATTAGGGTTTTCACTTGCAAAAGTACCCTTCAATCATATAAATCTTTTTAACTTTATATGTTCTGCTTTTTTTAAAAAAAAGACTAACAAAAAAGTTAAGGTTGGTTTTAAACGACGCCAATCAACAGAAGCAAGAGCAAATATGTGACGACAATGCTAACACCAGAAATCAATATTCTCTTTATCATTGAAAACTCAGGTTTCAAAGTTCCAATGATAATGGTTCCTAAGGCGCCTAACCAAACGTACGAAACTACAAACATTCCCGAAGTAACAAACCTAAGTGATGAAGTTATAGCGTCGATACTGTGAAAAGCAGCTTGAGACTGGGCTGTTAAAGTGCCTATAGCTTCTGGAGGGTAAAATACTGTGCCATAAGCATCAAAACGTACACCAAGGGATAGGTCAAAGGGATAATAAGCAACTGGTGAAGCAAGTGCTGCAACCAGATTTACTGCAGCGCGAATAACCATTATAAACAGAGCAAACGCTAAAGCAATAAAGAGAGGTTTCCAGGTTACGGTGACTTTAAGTCCTTTGAAGAAGAGGTAGAAAAGTCCAGTTAAAAGGAACCAAGTGAAGATAAACTGCAGAGAAAACACCTGCAGAAACTGCAGTAAAAGACCAGTATTGTTGTATTGAACGGGCGTTTGATATTCCCCATGAAAGAATAAGGCACCGATTCGGATAGTTACATTTGAGTTAGATTGATAATTGAAGTCTAACTTTAATGCGGTCACATTACCCCAAGAAGGTGCCCCCCCAACAGTCCAACCTTGAGCAGATGGCCCAATTGGTAAGGTCAAGTTTTGCCATTGACCAAGAACTGATGTGTTTGATAAGGAAGGAGTTAAGTCATATTTGTAATAGTTTGAGTCATTAACTGAGTAGAGAGTTAAAGCTGCATTTTGAGGAGTTGTTTGAGGCTGTACTAGTTTTAACGTAATTGAAAAATTTTCAAACCCGTTTGAACCGCAACTAACGTTAAAAGCGTCGCCTAAAGCTGCTGATACGGTATTTGTATTATTCGCATCAATGTCTAGGCTGCTATTTCCAAATAAACTGTAGTATCCTGTTGTATCAGTTGGAGCAGTTCCAAGAGCAGCTACATAAACGCTATAATTGAAATAGTCAGCGTAATTGTTGGTTAAGTTTACGTCATTTCCTGCTCTCCATAAGGTCGCATTTGTATAGCTTGATAATTGATCAACTGTTGGTGAAGTATTTTCAGTATAAGTTTTTGAGAACTGCGCATATTCATAGCCTATTTGCAAGCCTATGAAAAGGAGCAAAATAATCAATGCACCAATATACTTTGGATTCTCTATTATCTGTTTGAATACCTTTGCAGGCGCATAAACTACTTTTGCAATATCCTCTAGAATCAATCTCGCGACTTCCGTGGCTATCTGAGAATTCGCGGTTATTTATTAAAGTATTTGTCACATGCCTAGTTTAAGACGACGGTAAGTAGTGTAATCTACGTATTCGATGAACGGGTTTTCAGTTTGGAATTTAACAGTTATTTTTTGTCGCTTTCGTTTATCAAGGAGTTGGCTCGTGGTTCTTAGCAAATATGCGTCACTTCCTGCGCCTGAACCATAACTAGCAACTAAGATAAGTTCTTCAGGCTTGGCGACATCCAAAACTGCGGCTAGGCCTGTGAGTGAGCAACCTGAATAGGTATTGCCGATTTTGTTAATTTGAAGTGAAGGTAAATACTGCTCATCTTTAAAACCAAGTTCTTTAGCGATTTTTACTGGGAAAGTTGGATTAGGCTGATGCGCTACAAAATAGTTTATGTCACTTGGTTTGAGATTTAGACGTTCCATGATTTTACTAGTTGATTTTCGGACATGCTTGAAATATGCAGGATCGCCTGTGAATCGTCCACCATGCATAGGAAAAAGTTCACCGTCTCTTCGCCAAAAATCTGTTGTGTCAGAAGTGCAGGAATACCAGCTTTCAACTTCAGCGATAACATCACTTTTTCCAAAAATGAATGAAGCCCCGCCATAGCCAACAAAAGCGTCTAGTTCACCGCCGGTGCAGCCTCTGGGGGCAGCTTGCGAATTATCTGCACCAATAACCATAGCATATTCTATGCCTGATCCTGGATAATTTACAAGAGCTGAAGCATCTTTGAACATGCTTGAAGCTGCTTTGCAAGCAAATTCAGTGTCTACTGCATCAACTCCTTGAATGTCTCCGTCTTCTTCGCCAAGCTTCAAAACTTGAGCGACCTTTGACGAGATTGGCTTAACGGCATACGGGTTAGACTCGGAGCCAACATAGACTTTTCCAATCAACTTGCTGTCAATGCCTGAATGAATCAACGATAATTTTCCCGCTTCGACCGCTGCTGTTACTGCATCTTCATCGATAAATGGAACCGCACGTTCTAGTTTGCTTTCTTTTATTCGAAACTTTGAAGTGTAAGCCCCGTAGCCGACAACTCCAGGCATCTCGTACTCTTTTGTTGGCGTAACTATATTGTAGTCTTGGTGCGGGTAGTACTCGTCAGCTAAAGTGAAAGCCAAAGATATTGTAGGAATCATTTCGCTTTTTCCCACTGAGTAGCGCCTTCTAAAACGGGGAATCACTTCTCTTCCTTCAAGACTTGAAAGATCAACATCTTTGCCGTCACATATTAGTTGGTCGGTTAATCTTGCAGGAACACGGACTTTGCCATCATGAAAAGAAACAATTCCATAAACGAAGCTTGAGAGCTTCGTGAATTTGTTTGTGGGTTCATTTATGAAAGTGCATAATTCAAGTTTACCTTTATCATAAAATAGGTCAATATTATCCATTTTTCCGAAACTTTTTCGGCCGCATTGTGTGCAGTAATCTCTTACTTCAAAGTATTCTTTGGCACAGCTTTGGCATCGGCTTGCTTTTAACCTGTCGCCTAAATAAGAAACTCTGCGCTCTATGGGTTCACTACTCAAGTTTCTTCTCTCCTAGAATGCTAACATAAGCTTTGGTTCCAAAACCCTCATACTCTAACACGCAACCACTCTTCTGTGAAGCTTCGAGTTTAACTTGACGATCGCCAGCTTCACTTCTTAGCTGACGATAAATTTCAAAAATTTGTGCTCCGCCAGTGGCTCCTAAAGGATTTCCATCAGCTTTTAATCCCCCGTTGGTGTTAACGAAAAGTTTCTTGCCATCAACGTCGTAGAAGTTTTGGTTATTTTGGCAGCCTTCATTTATGCTCTTCCAAGCTGTTCCTGGTTTGCAAAAGCCTAAGTCTTCAAGGGAAACGAGTTCCATAACGGTTGATTGGTCGTATACTTCGATAACTTGCATATCAGCTAAAGCTGTTTTGGCCATTTGAGATGCATTTTTCATGGCGAGTTGTGCAGCAACAAAGTGAGACAGGTCTTCTCTTGAAGGATAATTAAGATAATCGGTAGCTGAAGTGCAACTTAAAACGTAAATTGGATTTTTATTTAGTTTTTTGGCAACTATCTCACTTGTTAGAATTAAAGCGGATGCTCCGTCGGAAATTGGAGCGAAATCGTAAAGTCCTAATGATTTATGTTCAGCTTTTCTTGCGCTTAATACTTGGTCAACAGTAATTTTTCTATGATATTGCGCATATTTGTTTTTGGTTGCATTCGCATGATTTTTGACAGAAATCTGAGCCAAGGCTAGGTTAAGTTTTTCAAGATTTTCCCCAGTTATATTGTGTTTTTTTATGTAAGCTCTAAGCATAAGCTCATGGTTTGATTCTGGAGTGCCACCTGCATAGTAACTCCATGGATCATCTAGAAGCATAAGGTCGTCGCGTATTTTATCCCAGCGATCAGTCATTTTTTCTATGCCGCCGACTAGCACCTTGTTGTAAACTCCAGCTTGAATAGCATGGCAAGCAGTTAACAATGCAGCACTAAAGGATCGGGTCACCTCCATAGGTACGTGAAGTTGCGTAAGTTCTGAGAGGAAGCCTTCTTCTAGGCCCAATTTATTTGTTATTGGGAGAAAGCAATCTGACATGTAACAAGCTTCTAAGTCCTTACGCTCCATGTTACATTCGTTAGAAGCAGAAAGCCAAGCTTCTTCAATAAGTTTTTCAGGTTCTTTGCCGTAATGTTCTCCAAACTTGGTTCTGCCAACGGCAACTATCGCTGGACAATTCTGCAAGTTCTGCACTCCATTTATAATAGCAGTTATCCTTTTCTGAAAAGATTATTAAGGGTTTGCCATGTTTCCCATGAATAATCGGTAATGAAACTTAAGGATGGTTAATTTCGTTTACAGTTAACTTATGCTTCAAATTCTTGATCAGTTTCTGCAAGTTTTTGCTTAACTCAACTTGATAAACAGGTGCATTAGTTAACGCCTTGTAGCCGTCTGGAAGTTTAGATAAGTTCTGATCAACGTTGGCTCGAATAGCATTAAGCGAGGGCAAAGTATAGATTAATTTGCCCTTTTCCATAACTTTGACGAGCAACGGCTCACCTTGCCCTTTTTCATCAGCTAAAGCGATCACATCTTTTTCAAAAAAGCCAATTCTATTTTTAACGCGGTTGACTTGTTTTCGAGCTGGCAAAGTAATTTTGTCTGTGCTTAACTTCATTATTGGCAAAGAGCTGCCGTCTGCAGCGATAGTTTCGCAAAGTTTGTAAATCACATCTAAATAGGGTCTATCCGCTGAAGTCCCCATTTTTGTTCCTACGCCAAATGAATCAATTTGCGCGCCACTATTGACAAGTTCTTGTATTTTGAATTCATCTAAGTCGCCGCTTGCGAAAATTTTCACATAACTCAAATCTTTGTCGTCTAGAATTTTTCTTACTTTTATGCTGTCTAGCACTAGATTGCCGCTATCTAACCGTACTCCTCCAAGTTTAAACCCTTTAATCTCAAGTTCTTTAGCGACAATTGCCGCTTTTTCTGCACCTGAAATTTCATCGTAAGTGTCTATTAAAATTGTGGACTTGTTTGGAAAGGTTTTAGAGAAAGCTCTGAACGCTTCGATCTCCTTAGGGTACGACATGACAAAAGAGTGAGCCATTGTTCCAAAAACTGGAATGCCGAAGGTTTGTCCTGCAAGAACGTTGCTTGTGCCCTGGCATCCTGCAATATAGCTGCTTCGAGCTACTTTCATTCCAGCATCAATGCCGTGTTCCCTGCGTAAACCGAACTCTATTACTGGTTTGCCTTTCGCGGCGTGCACTACACGTGAGGCTTTGGTGGCAATCATAGTTTGAAGGTTAACAGTGTTTAAAAGGAAAGTTTCAACTAGTTGGGCTTCAATAATCGGCGCTGTTACTCGAATCAGAGGTTCATTTGGAAAGGCAATAGTGCCCTCAGGAATAGCCCAAACTTCACCTGAAAACCTGAAACTTCGCAAATAATCAAGAAAATCCCTTTTGAATCCTTGCTTTTTAAGATAACTAAGCTGCTCCTCAGTAAACTTGACGCTTTCCAAATATTGCAATGCATCTTCTAGTCCAGCAAATAGGAAATAGGAGCGACTTTCAGGCAGCCTTCTAATAAATAAGTCAAACGTAGCATTCTCAAAATTCTCATTATCAAAATAACTTGCACACATGGTCAACTCGTAAAAATCAGTAAACAGACTCATGTTTCCTTCCTTAAGGTAACCGAGAAAACTTTTCATGCGCTATAAGTAAAAGCACATGGGATTTAATACTTTCTAACTCTGACAAATTTGAAGTTATACAAACTAAAGCCGCCTTAGAAGAAAATTGATTCACCTATTTTAACTGCAAAGCTAAACTTGTTGCCAAAAACCCTCTCAAACATATATGACAAACAAAAAGGAAATTATTGTTTGAGGAAACGTCAAGAAAAGGTAGTCAAGAAACTTTGACTATACTTCGTCAAGAATTCTTGACGAAAATGTTTTTACACAACAATCGCTCAACGAGTTATTGCAGACAAAGCTGCACAAATGAAGCCATAGAAAGCTCAATAGACACAAGCAATTTGCATTTGGGTTTTTCTCCTAAGTTGCAGCAGTGGTGATACCTCAAAGTCACCCCATTCCCCCTTCGTCCAGACTGAGAGGTATCACCGCTGAGTGCCCAACATTAGCTTTTCCTTCACGAACAAGCCTGTACTAGTTAGCTGGCACAAAATTCCACCTTTAATGCGAAGAGTTTTAGTCTATCAAACCATCATAGAATGCTATAAGTGGAATTTGTGCCGTTAATAACAAGCTTTGATCCATGGCATTCTGGCCTTTGCACATGCCCGCCGAAGCTTACGTTTAACCCTTACACTGGATGCGATCATCAATGCATTTACTGTTATGCCTCAAGCTACATTCCCAATTTCAGGGATTTAAGACCTAAAAAAGATTTGCTGACAGCATTGAAACGGGAAGCAGCAAAACTTAACGGCGAAACCATTTCTATATCTAATTCCTCAGATCCCTATCCAAACGCTGAAGCGTCTGAAGGCTTAACGCGTCGTTGCCTTGAAATTCTATCGGAAAGCAACTGCAAAATCCAAGTAATCACAAAGAGCAACATAGTGACAAGAGACGATGACCTATTAACGAAAATTCCTTCAATTGTGGCGTTAACAATAACGACAGATGACGATAACTTAGCAAGACTTATCGAGCCACATGCGCCTTTGCCGTCTCAACGTTTGAGAGCAACACAGGATTTAATCAAAGCCGGCATACCTGTGTCCGTGCGAATAGATCCCATTATACCCTTGGTTAACGATCAACCACAAAAGCTCATATCAAACTTAGCAAGCATAGGCGTTAAACACATCACATGTTCAACTTACAAAGTTAAGGCAGACAATTGGATGCGACTAATCCAAACAATGCCAAAAATAGCAGAGAAGCTAAAACCACTGTATTTTCAGGAGGGTGAAAAAATTGGTGGCAGCACTCTTTTGCCAAAAGACCTAAGGTATAAGCTTCTAAAGGACGTAAGGGATTTGGCTGAGGCTAAGGGAATAAAGTTTGGTGTATGCCGGGAAGGCTTAGCCAAGTTAAACACCGCTGTATGTGATGGGTCATGGCTTATGCCAAAAGAAAAGGAAAAGTGAAGTTATGCAGAACCGTGTGGTAATGCTAGCTGATTTTGATTACTTCTTTGCCCAATGCGAAGAGCTTCGCAATACAAGCTTGAAAGAGAAGCCGGTTGTTGTCGGCGTTTACTCAGGACGCACAGAGCAAAGTGGAGCAGTAAGCACAAGCAACTACATTGCAAGAAAATACGGTGTGAAATCAGGTATGCCCTTGTTCCTCGCTAAACACAAACTTGAAGGCACTGAAGCAGTTTTCTTGCCAGTTGACCACCAATACTACGAAGAAGTAAGCCAACGCATAATGCAGATTTTCCGAATCTATGCAATCAGCTTTGAACAAGTTAGCGTGGATGAGGCATATTTAGATGTTACAGAGCAAGTTGAGGGCAGTTTTACGAAAGCGAAAGAATACGCTCAAAAAATAAAAACGGATGTAAGACGTCAGGTTGGAATCTCGTTAACAATCGGTGTTGGACCAAACAAGCTTATTGCAAAAATTGCTTGTGACAGCCAAAAACCTGACGGCTTAACAATAATTACTCCTGATGAAATACGGTGTTTTTTGTCGCCACTGCCCGTTAGTCGATTACTTGGTGTTGGGAAAAAAATTAGTGCCAAAATGGATTCGTTAGGAATTAAGACTCTTGAAGACTTATCAAAGTTCGATGTACAAAAATTAACTGGAATTTTTGGGAAAACCCTTGGATTATATTTTCACAACGCATCAAAAGGCATCGATAACGATCCCGTAAAGGAATCAGGCGAAGCTCAATCAATTGGTAGAATTGGAACGTTAAAGCAAGATTCTCATGATGTATCATATATTTTGCAAAAAACCGACGAGTTAATCGTTGACATCACAAAAGAGGTGGCTCAGAAGAACTTGAACTTTAAACTAGTTGGAATTTATGTTGTTATGACGGATTTGAGCAGCAAAAGCAGATCAATAACACTTGAGCAACCAGCAAAGGATCAAGAAGCAATTAAGAAAAACGTTAAAACACTCTTGGAAAAATTCCTAAATGAAAGCCCACTTGAACTTCGAAGGGTAGGTGTAAAAGTTTCAGGCTTCAGCAGAGAAGAACCCCAACAAAAACTGCTAACCAGTTTTTTCCAAAATAGCTGAAATTTAGTAAAGTTTTTTTCCGTGCCTGCATATTTCTATCTTGGGTCAATCTTTTGTCTCTTGAATCAAAGAAAAAGAAGTTGCCACCTAGCCAGCAAGTTACTGATCGTATTTTACGTTGGGGCATTGACCATCCAGGAATCACATCTACTAATCCGCAGCTTATCCTCGAAACTTATACGCTTACAATTGATGGAGAAGTTGAAAATCCTGTGAAGATAAATTGGAATGACTTCATGACGCTGCCTAAAGTCTTCTCAACTAGCGATTTTCACTGCGTAGAAGGCTGGAGTGTTCTAGATTGCAAATGGGAAGGAGTTCATATCAGTGAAATCGAAAGGTTGGTTAAGCCCAAAGATGTCGCTAAAGCAATTACTTTTGAATGCGCTGACTCGTATACGACTTCGCTCTTCCGAGAAGAGCTCTATGGTGAAGATGTTCTTTTAGCATACAAGCTTAATGGAGAAGTGTTAGAGGAAGGCTTAGGTTTTCCAGTGCGTTTGGTGGTTCCAAATAAGTATGCGTATAAGAGCGCGTTGTGGGTAGTGCATTTACGGTTTACCCGCGGGAAAGAGTTAGGTTTCTGGGAACGCCGAGGGTACAGTGACAGCGCAGATGTATGGCGAAACGACCGTTTCCGTCGCTGATTAACATCACTGTTTGAAGACAATCAATCCACATCAATAATATTTATTTACAATAAATAAATCTTATCAAAAAGTTGCTTTTACAAGCGGGATAACATTTATAAGGCAACTCTAATACTTTGTGGACTCTTCGAGAGGTTGAAAAATATGGTTAAGAAAAATGAAACAAGGCACGTTTCAAACTGTGAGATAGCTACCGAAAGCGCAGTTATCTCGAC
>DATIXS010000121.1:0-5231 GCA_035518335.1 Candidatus Acidiferrum sp. | reverse complement strand
TTGCGCTGTCATTAAAACGTTGGTGTAAAAGTTAGGTTAATTTTAGATTGTTAAAGAATTGATTATCATTTGTGGCCTCGTTGAATTTATCATTGCCCACTATTGCTGAAAAGCGAAAACGATCACAGAGGTACTTTGATTTTATCAAAAAAACGTTGTTGTAACTTAGCAATTTTAGGAGCAATCACAATCTGGCAGTATGGCTCTTTTGGATGTTTTTTGTAATAGTCTTTGTGGTAGGTTTCAGCATTATAAAAAATTTTTAAAGGTTCAACACTGGTAACGATTGGTTTGTCAAAAATGGCTTCTATGGTCAGTTCTTTGATCAAGGCTTCAGCAGTTGCCTTTTGATTTTGGTTATGATAGAAAATCGCTGATCGATACTGAGTTCCAACGTCTGCACCTTGCCGATTTAACGAAGTCGGATCATGAATTGTGAAGTAAATCTCCAAAATTTCTTTGTAACTGATTACTTTAGGGTCGAAAAATATCTGTGCAGCTTCTGCATGCCCAGTTTTGCCTGTTGAAACCTGCTCGTAAGAAGGATTAGGAACATTGCCACCCGTATAACCCGGCTCAATTTTTTCAACGCCCCTAATTATGGAAAAAGCCGCTTCGGTACACCAGAAACACCCAGCTCCAAGGGTTGCAACTTCTAAGTTTTTGCCTTCGGAAGGTTGTTGACTCATTTTTCATCTTTCCTAAAAATTGGTTTATACTCTTATTATTGCTGTAAAGCTTAGAACTTAACGGTTTGTGGCTGTCATGACACAACAACTTTTGAATATTTCTTAAGAGAATGCTTCCGTTGCGTTAGGCATGTTTTCATGTATGTCTTGAGTGATATCCCAGTATTCGACTATTTTTTCTCCGATGAATCGGAAAATGTGAACTTGCCTTAAGCCTCCTTCGTTTGGTTTGGAACTGGCAACTGTTGTATGAACTGCAACTAGGTCGCCGTCAGCAAGAACCTGCCTAACAGCGAGTCTAAAGTCAGCTGTTGATCCCTTCATAATCCCCTCCGACCCTTGTTTTTGCACCTCAATCATTGCGTCAATTAATTCGCTCATGCCACCCAAGACGTATGGATTATGAATCTTGCAGTCAGCAGCAAAGAAACGTAGTCCATCCTTTGGTTTTCCTGAAGCAATTAAACTGAGAAATTCAACTGCTATTTTCTTATGAGTTTTATTTGCGTCATTTTCAGGAATCATAAAAAGAGTTATGTTCTCCACTTTTTCACCTAAAAAAGGGATCAAATAAATATATTAAAATGTGTTGGTCAACCATTTTTGCTAAACTAATTAGGAATTTTTGGAGCCTCTTTAAGTTCAATTTTATAATAATGAAATGAAATTACTGAGGGTTTGTAGCCCAGCGTATATCCCAATAGTTTTTCACATTATAGCAGGACACGCCAGTTATATTTCGTATCATTATTCTGAATTCATAAATTTCTTAACCAATCTTACTATAGTCCATAGTGGTGAATTTCTTGGGAAACTCTACCAACAAAATGTCTGCAGAAAAAACGTTTAGCAAAGAACTTGAAAATATCGATGATAGAAGCATAATAGCTCTTGAAACCTCACAGGTTAAAGACGATCACAGCGAATTCGATCATAAGAAAGAATTAAAGAGTAGATACGTTTCCAAAGATGTCGAAAGCGCAATTTTTGATGAACTTTCAATCTCTGATAGAGCTTGTAGAATTAACCTTTCAATTTATGCTCTAGTCGCCGGTTTCGGTTTTGGACTTGTTGCATTCGGGCTAATTTATAGTGCTCTTTTTGGTTTAGGCCTATTTTCAGCCTTTTTCATGTGTCTTGGCTTTGCGAGCTTTAGTTCAATTCTTCTTATTGCGCCTCAATCAAAAATTTCAAGAAACGAGTTAAAAATTGGGCAGTTGTACATTCTTTATAGTGGTTACTTAAATCAGCTAGCAGTAGTCAGAAACAACGACGAGCAGTCGGAAAAATCTGTCGATCAAGTAGAAAGAACTAGTAGGCTTCTTGAGCAAGTTACATTTAACACAGTTGATAAAATTGCTGCCCTGTCAAAGGGCTAAGTTGTCCTAATAGTGAATAAACGAAGACTGCCTAATTGAGTGCTAATGAGACCAGTTTGGATATTTCTCATTAGACAAAAAAGGTGACTGAGAGAAGCAAAGCGAGTACTACCAGCGGAAACCATTTTACTGTCCACCGAGTTAGCCAATTACAAGGACTTCTCAACGTGATTGCTGATATGGAAAAAGAAAAGCTCAATAACTCATTAAGCAAAATCAAGGTTACACCGTTGGCTGCAGAAAGCTTTGGCGTCCGCTCTATGTGTACACTAGTAGAAACGCCTGATGTTTCGGTGCTTTTAGATGCTGGAATCTCTATCTCCCCATATCGTTTTAGTTTGCCGCCACATCCTATTGAGTTTCAAACCATCAGCAAGCTTCGCAAAAAAATAGCCAAAGCTGCTGACAGAGCAACTATTGTAACAATTAGTCACTACCACTTTGATCATCATACCCCGTCATTTGAGGATTGGCTGGTGAACTGGACAGAAGCAAACGAAACCGCACGTCAAATTTATCAAAGTAAAAAGGTTTTAATGAAGAATCCTAAAGAAAAAATCAACGCTAGCCAAAGGCAACGTGCTTGGCTTTTCCAAAAAACAGGCGGCAAACATTCGAAAAGCATGGAATCAGCAGACGGAAAAACATTCATTTTTGGTGAAACTACCTTCCACTTCTCTGAAGCTGTCGCTCACGGCTCAGATGATTTCTTGTTGGGATGGGTAATCATGGTAAGTGTCGAATATGACGATGAGCATTTTATGTTTGCGCCTGATGTTCAAGGGCCAATGTCAAATCACACTCTTGAACTAATTTTAAACGAAGAGCCGACCGCAATTATGTTAGGTGGACCACCATTTTACCTTGGAGGCTCCAGAGTTGAAATGGCTCAATTGGATCAGGCTTTGAAAAACTTAGGGCGCATTGTTGAGACAGTACCTTTAGTTATTTTAGAGCACCACGCATTACGTGATGAATTTTGGAAGCAAAAAATAAACTCAATTTTTGAGAACGCATTCAAAGCTAATCATAGCGTAATGACAGCTGCGGAGTACTCGGGCAACAAAAATATGTTTTTAGAATTCACTCGCAAACAACTCTACAGCGACTTTCCACCGCCTCCAGAGTTTATACAATGGACGAAAACGTTGAACAACAAGAAAATTGCAAAACCCCCAGTATAAAGATAGACTGCCTTGTTTGATTTTTTAAAAAAATTTAATTGGCAAATACGTGTTTAACCTGACGCAAACAAAAAATTTTTTCGGAAGAGAGAGGGGGAACATGACTTTTACGCTTGCGTTTCAGTTAACCGTTGATTTGCCAAGCGCTTATAGACTTTTTAGGTCCTATGCGCCTTATACACCTAACAACATGTTTAACCATAAATAGTGATGTGATTGCATTATCACTACAACAAGTCCTAACTATGTTTTTTAGGTCTTCGAATACGCATCTTGGCAGCTTTCGCAGCGCCTTTTTTTGACGTCAATACTTTAGGCTTTAACATAACAACAGCTTTCTTTAAATCTAAAGGAGTAATTATCCTGAAGAATGTTTTGAAATCCGGATCCAGTTGTTCTATCACCAATGTTGACATATACCGTATCCCGCGTAATCTCTCTATCATTGCTTCTAAGCCAAACTCTCCACATGCTAAAGTTTCCTTAGCAGCCTCCAAAGCCATCTTAGTATTGTAAACAGCATGTAAAGCTTCAACTTCACAATCAGGTGACCTGGCAACAACCGCTGATTTGCCCCCAGCACAATCAAAAAGCAATGTCAACACATCAGGGGAAACAAGCGGGGAATCAAATGGCAAAAGCAACGAATATTTTCCTTCAGCCGCCTCAAAACCTGTCAGTGCCGCGCCCAAAAGCCCCTTTGATTCATCAGCGTCGCGAACGAATCTGATGTTAGGTGAAAACAGTTTGGTATACAGCTTTTCCTGTTCTTTTGAGTTTGTGACAATGATTACTTCTTCAGCTATGCCTTGGATCGCTTCTAGAACATAGTCTAGCAAAGGTTTGTTATTTAGTTTCATAAGGCCTTTGTCTTCCTCGAATTTTTTGGAAGAATCATGAGTTAGTATAATGACTGATCTTTCCATTGTTTTGAAGCTCCAATTCGCTGATTCTATGCATAAAGGATTCTTTAAGGTTTGCATTTTTGAATGGCTGCACATACAATTGGAGTAAATTTAGGCTTCTCTAAATGAATTCTCTTTATTTTGGGAGGAATTGTGAAAAAAGTTTAATAACTCTCTACAAGAGAATTAGTTTCTCTTAAGGAATGTTGAGAGGGAATAATTTGAAAAAGGCATTAGTTGCAGTAATTCTTTTTAGCTTACTTTTAACATCATTAACTGTTCTAACCCTGCCGAATGCGAAGGCTGATCTTTCAGAAGCGAAAATTCTAAGTTATAGTTGGTATTCAGCCCCTTCAACAACGACTCAAGCACAATATGTTAACGATCTGGTTGTCGTCGGTGAAGTACAAAATATTGGATCAAACCCGTTAGATAAAGTAATTGTTTCAGGAGGCGCCTACAATGCTACTGGTGGCATATTAGGCTCTGCCGAAGGTCAAGCTCTTGTAAGTTATTTACTTCCTGGACAGAAAGCTCCGTTCTACTTGGATTTCACGCCAGAATATAGTGCAACTCCAACCGTGGGCGACGAAACATGGACCCCATTTGTTACCAATGTTACACTCAATTTGGCTTTCGTTGAGGATTCAAACTTAACGCAGTTTCCAAATTTGGTGTTTCCATCAGGTTCTCTCTCTGGTTCCAATAGCAGTGGCATTTATACTCTTACGGGAACTGTCCAGAACAGTGGAGCCCAAGCGACTGGGAACGTTTGGGTTGTTTCAACATTCTATAACGATTCAGGTACAGTTGTAGGTTTGAACTACACTGATTTTATTTCTAGCTCACTTGCGCCCGGAAACGTTGCAACATTTACTGCAACACCTATAGATAACGACGCTATAAGGAGTTCAATAACTAACTATACTGCGTTGATTCAGTCTGAACCACTAGTAGTTCAAGCAACACCCACACCAACACCTTATCAACAGCCTACATCTACTCCAAGTACTTCAACACAGCCGACCCAGTCTCCTGCGCCGATTTTTTCTAATGTATCTTCTTTAATTATTA